>DAOVUO010000122.1 GCA_030632545.1 Bacteroidales bacterium | reverse complement strand
ATAAGAATATTGTTTTTTTACTAATCTGTTTTTTATAGGCTTTTGCTCCCCATACTTTTAATGGATAACTAATTGAAGTCATCCGCTTATTTACATGCATAATATACCGCACTGTTTCGTTCTTTTTTAAAAAAACTGGAAAAACAAAGCTTGGATTATTATATGTTCTGTCGTAAAAAGGTATTTGGTCACCACTTTGGCCAATTAATTCAGCTTTTTTATTGCCACTTACTTTATATAGATAACAAGTATCAATATGGGGGTTATCTAATTCAATATAAACACTTTGGCCATTTGTATTAGCATTCTTTATTTCAAATAAAATCCAAAAATAATCTTTAGAGTATCCAGGTGATTTTATAGTTGTATATTCAGTTAATTGTTTGTTTTTGATGGCATTAATAATTGTACTTGCTTCAAATTTAACAAGACTGCGCCATACTCTAATATATGGATTTAACACAATCGATTTTGTATTTTCATCAATTTCGACGGCATTTAACACGATGAAATCTGTAGTATCAGCAAAAACACTGAAGTTTACTACAAATAACAAAAAAGAAAAAAGTATTTTAATCCAAATTGTTTTCAATAGCATATATAATTAATTCTGATATTTTATGAATATCGAGTTTTTTCATTATATTTTTTCTGTGTGTATCAACAGTGCGTGGGCTAATAAATAAGGCCTTTGAAATTTCCTGTGCACTTTTCCCTTTAGCAATATGCTTTAATATTTCAAACTCTCTATTTGTAATTATTGAATTATAAGAAATAAACTGTTTTTTATCGTCATTCATTTTGTCCCGAATTTTTTGAGCAATAAAAAATTCAGAGTTAACATCAAGACTTAAAACATATTGTAATTCCTCTACGGATGCATCTTTGCTTAAAAAAGCATTTGCACCTACTATTTTAGCCTTATACAATAGAGATTCTTCTTCGTGCATAGTTAAAATAGACACAAAGAGTTGAGAATATAATGGTCGAATATCTTCTAAAATTTCAAAACCATTTTTATTAGGTAAATTAAGATCAAGAAATAAATAATTAGGTTTGCATTCTTTTAAAACACTTTCAAGCTCAGTAGAATCATTTAAAATACCAATAATTTGCGTATTAGGAAGACTCTCTAATATCCCTTTAAGTCCTTGTGCAAAAAGATTTTGGTCTTCAATAATTAAAATTTTACGCTTTTCTTTATTCACAAATAATTCTCTTTGTCACTAAAAGTAGTAATAAAATAAATTTATACTATAAAACTTGGAGTTAATTTATGCTTTATGGTTAGTTAAAAAGTATATTCGACCGAGACTAAGGTATTATTGAGCTCAAATTAATTATCATTAACTATTTTTTGAGTTTTTTAAAATTATTTGTTAAATTTCATATAATTACATTGCTGAATATTAGCAGTATCACACATTATTGATTAGTTTTTCAAAAAAAAGATTAACAAAAATTTTAATAAAAATGATTAAATACTTAATTTTGCCCCAATAATTCTAAATTTAATTAACTTAAATTAAACTGTATGAGAAAGATTGTTTATTTACTGGCGGTCATGCTGTTTGCTAGCTTTAGCACAGTTTACGCTCAGAGGACAATTACTGGAACAGTTACGGCTGCAAGCGATGGTATCGCATTGCCAGGCGTTACAGTTCAAGTAAAGGGTGCTACTGGACTTGGTACTATGACTGATCCGAATGGTAAGTATTCCTTAAGCGTTCCGGAAGAGTTCAATACATTAGTTTTTTCCTTTGTGGGAATGCAAAGTGTTGAGCAAGCTATTTCGGGAACCGTTGTAAATGCTTCTATGTCTACTGCTGATATTGAAGTAGACGAAGTTGTAGTAACTGCATTGGGTATTGCTCGTGATAAAAAATCACTTGGATATTCTGTTCAAGAAGTTAGTGGTGATGCTGTAAACAAAGTTCGTGAAACAAACTTTGTTAGTTCACTTTCTGGTAAAGTTGCTGGTGTTAATATCAAAGCACCAAACACAATGGGTGGTTCTGCTAACGTTGTAATTCGTGGTAGTAACTCATTATTAGGCAACAACCAAGCATTATTTGTTGTTGATGGTGTACCTATTGATAACTCTAATATAAACACTGATAACCAGCAAGGTGGTTGGGGTGGATATGACTATGGTAATGCTGCTATGGACATTAACCCTGATGATATAGAATCTATTTCTGTACTTAAAGGTGCTGCAGCAGCTGCTCTTTATGGTTCAAGGGCTTCTAACGGTGTTATTTTAGTAACAACTAAAAAAGGTTCTTCTAAAAAAGGTATTGGTGTAACAATTAACTCTGGCTTTATGGTAAGCACTGTTGATAAATCTTCTATGCCTCAGCACCAAGATCAATATGGTGGTGGTTATGGTCCTTATTATGAAGATCCAACTGGAAACTTCTATTATGGCGACCTTAATGGTGATGGAACATCTGTATTAATTGCTCCTGTATCGGAAGATGCTTCTTGGGGTGCTAAATTTGATCCTAATGTAATGGTTGTGCCTTGGTATAACCTAGACCCATTATCTCCAACTTATGGCGAAACTGTTCCTTGGGTTGCTCCTGAGGATGACTATACTACTTTCTTTGAAACTGGTATGAAGTTTACAAATAATGTAGCTTTTAACGGTGGATTTGATAAAGGTTCTTTCCGTTTTTCTTATACAAATGTAGATGAAAGCGGCATTTTACCTAATAGTTCTATTGTTCGTAATACGGTAAGTTTAGCAGGTTCTTATGAGCTCACAGAAAAATTTTCTGTTGAAGCTAATATGAATTATGTTAGTACTGAGGCTACCGGTAGATTTGGTACTGGTTATGACGGTAACAACGTAATGCAGTCTTTTGGTCAGTGGTTTCAAACTAATGTTGACTTTGCTGATTTAGAAGTTTATGAAAACGAAGCTGGATTACAGCGTGCATGGAATTATCATTATTGGACAGAAGACGAAATCGTTCCTTATTATTTTGATAATCCTTATTGGGTAAGATATAAAAATTTCCAAAATGACGGCCGTGATCGTTTCTTTGGATATGCTAAATTCACTTATGATGTTAGTGATTGGTTAACTATCGAAAGTCGTGTTTCTAAAGATTATTATTCGTTCTATTTAGAAGAGCGTATTGCTGTAGGTAGTGCTGTTACTGGCGACCAGCCTGATTACACTTATACTTCTCGCGATCTTAGTGAGTCAAATGCTGATATTTACGCATTATTTAATAAGAATTTTGGTGACCTATCTGTTAATGGCTTAATAGGTACTGGAATGCGTCGTAACAACATTATGTATAACCGTTCTTCAACTGTTGGTGGACTTATTATTCCTGATTTTTATAGCTTAGCTAACTCTGTTTCAGCAGTTAGTACAACTGAATCTTTTATTTCTAAAGGTATAAATTCTATTTATTCAAACGTTTCTTTGGGTTTTCAAAATTTTGCTTATTTAGAGGTTTCAGCTCGTCAGGATATGTCTTCTACTCTTCCTGATGAAGAGAATCAGTATTTCTATCCATCTGTTTCAACTAGTATTATTGTTTCTGAATTAATTGATGTTTCTGCTATTTCTTTTGCAAAAGTTAGAGTAAACTGGGCAAAAGTTGGTAATGATGCACCAGCTTATCAAACAATTACTACATATTCTCAGAATACAAACTGGAGTAACACAGGTATGTTCTCAGTAGGTAGTACATTACAAAACGAAAATTTAAAACCTGAAACTTCTACAAGTATCGAAGCTGGTGCTGAACTTCGTTTATTCGATAATCGTTTAGGTTTCGATGTTTCTGCTTATAAAACAAATACATTAGACCAAATTCTTCCAGTTTCTGTTTCTCGTTCTTCTGGATATTCTTCAATGTATGTTAACGTTGGTGAAATTGAAAACAAAGGTTTAGAGCTAACATTTGATGTTACTCCTATTAAAACTAATGACCTTACTTTCAATATTGGAATTAACTGGTATACTAACGAAAATATGGTAGTTAGTCTTAATCCTGAAGGAACACCAGAAAATGAGCGTATTACAAATATTTTATTATTCTCAGCTTGGGATGTTTCTGTTAATGCAACAGAAGGTGAGCCTTATGGAACTATCAAAGGTACAGATTTTATTTATGATGGTGACGATCACGTAATTGGTTCTAATGGGTTCCCATTAGCAACTGCTAAAGATACAGTTTTGGGTAATGTAAATCCTGATTGGAACATGGGTATTCTTCCTACTTTAACTTACAAAGGAATTACTATTAGTGGTTTAATTGACATTCAAAAAGGTGGAAGTATTTATTCTGTAAGTACTAAATACGGTATGGCTACAGGTGTTTACGAAGAAACAGCTGAGGACAATGATTTAGGAAATCCATTACGTGACCCTGTTGTTGTTGCTGCCGACGGCAGTCCAGATCCTACATCAGGAGGATATCGTTTTGACGGAGTATTAGAAGATGGTACAGAAAACAACGTCTATGTACGTGGTAGCCATTGGGGTGGTTGGACTTATTACAACTATCTTCCAACAGCATCGTGGGTATTTGACGCATCTTACGTAAAATTACGTGAGCTTTCAGTATCTTATTCTCTACCTAGTTCAATGATTTCAAAAACTCCTTTTACAAATGTTGCTTTATCCTTAGTTGGACGTAATTTAGCAATTTTATACAAAGTTCCAGATCATTTTGATCCCGAAGCTGCTCTAAGTTCAGGAAATCAGCAAGGTATCGAAAGTGGTTCATATCCTACAACTCGTAGCATAGGATTCAACATTAAATTAGGATTTTAAACATTAAATTATTATTCAGATGAGAAAAATTAAATTAACATATTTTATATTCTTGGTGCTTTTTGGCCTATCGGCATGTGAATTGCCAGATAATGTAGATCCAAAAAGCCCTACAGAAGTACCTGTTGAGTCACTTTTTGCTAACGCAGAAGTTGCGTTTGTAGACCAAGTGAATTCACTTAACGTAAATGCTAATATTTCGCGTATTTTATCACAGCAAGTTGCTCAAACAACTTATTATAACGAAACACGCTATAATTTTTTAGATAGAAATATACCTGATGCATATTTCGCTAATTTTTATAGAGATGTATTAATGGATTTAGCTCGTGTACGTGAATTAACTGAAGCCAGCGATGGATATAGTCCTGCAATGAAAGCTAATCGTTTAGCTGTGGTTGATGTAATAGAAGTTTATAGTTACATGTTATTAGTTGATGCTTTTGGTAATGTGCCTTATACTGACGCTGTTGGTGGAGCAAGTATGCCAAATCCTACTTATGATGACGCTGCAACTATTTATACTGATTTATTAGCTAGAATTTCTGCTTCTATTAGTGCATTTGATGTTACTGATGGTAGTTTTGGTTCTTACGATTTTATCTTTCATGGTGATGTTGCTTCATGGAAAACTTTTGCTGCTTCTTTAAAATTAAAAATGGCTTTACGTATAGCTGATGTTGATGCAACTGCTGCGCAAACTGCTGGAAATGCAGCTATTGCGACTGGTGTTTTTGCAAATGGCGAAAGAGCTGCATTAGATTATATTGGTGTTACACCTTATTCTAATTCAGTATATGAGCAAATGATTCAAGGTGGACGTAAAGATTATGTACCTTCAGAATTATTGATTGATTTATTGAGTGATCTTCAAGATCCTAGAATTAATCTTTTTCTAACTGCACCTGTAAAATTTAGTTACAAATTTAAAAATGATGATGGCAGTAACAAAGATACAACTTTCTTGAAAAACAGATACTTATATTATTTAGACAAAGATGATAATGATAGTGTAACTGTTTATGCCGCTGCCCCTCATACAATATTAGCTGCAGATTCTTTGAATGTATTTCATTTAGAAGTTGGTGGTATATTTGGTGAAGCAAATACTTATTCAGGATGTTCACGTTTTACAGCCTCTATGTTAGAAGCTACTGCACCTGCAATTTTAATCGACTATGCTGAGGTTGAGTTTATGTTAGCTGAAGCTGCTGAACGTAATTGGACAGTTGCAGGTACTGCAGAAGAGCATTATAATAATGCTGTTGCTGCTAGTATTGAAGACTGGGGTGGTTCTGCTGCTGATGCTACTGCTTATCTTGCACAAGCTGAAGTTGCTTACACGACTGCTACTGGTACTTGGAAAGAAGTTATTGGTACACAAAAGTGGATTGCTTTATTTAATCGTGGTGACGAAGCTTGGGCTGAGTACCGTCGTTTAGATGCTCCTACTTTTTATGCACCAGTTGGTTTAACTTCTGCTGATATTCCAACTCGTATGCCTTATCCTTTTAACGAGGATCAGTTGAATAAAGCTAATTTAGCTACTGCTGCTTCTGCAATTGGTGGCGATTATGCAACTACAAAATTATTCTGGGATGTTAACTAATTAGTTAAATATCAGATTAAGATATATAAGCGAGGGAGTATTTTACTCCCTCGCTTTTTTTATAGCAGAGTATCACAAATTGATTTATTATTGGCTAATTATTATTTATTATTGGGCTAACGCAAGCCATACTAATCACTAATCACCAATCACCAATCACTAATCACCAATCACTAATCATCAATCATCAATCATCAATCACTAATCATTATTCTTCTTACCAAATAATTTTTTCAAATTCAGCTCTTAGTTCAGACGCATGTATTAAAGCTAATTGTATTTTGGGCGATGTTCGGTTATAATTTTTCAGGATAGAAACAGCTAGTCCTGCGTTTTCTTGACCAATTTTATGCAAGTCCTGTGTTAGTTTTGTTTGTATTGCATTATAGGCTACATCAGCAATTTTGAGCATTGCGTAGGCAATTTCTACTTCATACTCGCCCGGATTGTGCTCATAAATAATTTTTCGCTTATTAATACATTTTGTGAAAGCTTCTATGGCTTCCTCTGTTTTATTTTGCAGTTGATATATTTTACCTTTATAAAAATAGGTATTAGCTAATTCATTTTGTTCGTCAAGTTTATCAACCGTCTCGTGAAGAAAAATAAAGGCTCTTATTTCTCTAATTGCGAGGTTTAGATTATTTTTTTCTATATATATATTAATTTTAGCATTGTGTAATTTCATTTTTTCAACACGTGCTAAATTCATGTATTGATTAAAACTTTCAATTTTTTCAATTTGACTAAGTGCTAAATCAAATTGATTTTGTTTAATGTACAGAGGAATTT
>DAOVUO010000310.1 GCA_030632545.1 Bacteroidales bacterium | reverse complement strand
TGATCCTGTACGATTTATTGGTAATTTTTCATCAGGAAAAATGGGCTATGCAATTGCAGAAGTTTTAGCAAAGCAAGGTGCAAAAGTTAGTTTAATAAGTGGACCAACACAGATATCAATTCAACACCCAAATATTGAAATCATTAATGTAATGCAAGCCGAAGAAATGTATAAAGCTGCAATACAAATTTTCCCGAAATGTGATGGAGCAATTATGGCTGCCGCTGTTGCTGATTTTACGCCGAGAGATACTTCTGATAAAAAAATAAAGCGAGGAAAAGAAAACTGGAATATAGAACTTCAACCAACAAAGGACATAGCTGCTTCTTTAGGTAAAATAAAAAAAGAAAATCAGCTTTTAGTAGGTTTTGCTCTCGAAACAAATAATGAAGAAAGCAATGCTCAAAAAAAACTACATAAGAAACAGCTAGATTTTATCGTTCTTAATTCATTGCAAGATAAGGGTGCAGGTTTTCAGTACGACACCAATAAAATTAGTATTTTTGACAATACTGGAAAAAGAAAGGATTATCCTTTAAAACCTAAAATTGAAGTTGCGGAAGATATTGTAAACAAAATTATTGAGTGTTTTTCTGCTTAATTTGAGTTTTTTATTTATACTTTAGTCCAAAATCAAAAACAAGCAATGAAGTTTTCAAAAGCTATATTAATTTTCTTGATTTTAAGTACATTAAGTACAAAGCTAATTTCTCAAGAACTAAACTGCCAAGTACAGGTTGTTCATCAGAAAGTAACTGGTGCTAGTGATGAGTTATTTCGAACTATGCAGCATGATATTTATGAATTTTTAAATAATACGCATTGGACAAAACATGTATATGCGCCAAACGAGCGAATTGAATGTAGCATTTTAATTAATGTAATAAAACAACCAGCTAGTGACAGATTTATAGCCACATTGCAGGTAACTTCTCGCCGACCAGTTTATAATACCTCGTATAATTCATCAATGCTTAATTATAAAGAAAAGGAAAATAATTTCTATTTTAACTATTCTGAAGGAACATCACTCGAATATAATCCTAATGTATACAATAGTTTAACCACCACTTTGGCATTTTACGCAAATATTATACTTGGCTTAGATTACGACTCCTTCGGCATGCTTGGTGGTACTGAATATTTTCAAGCTGCACTGAAATTGGCTAATTTGGGACAAGGTTCAAACGAACGTGGTTGGTTGCCTTACGAAGACCAAAAAGAAAACAATCGCTTTTGGCTAGCCGAAGCATTTTCTAACGATGCCTATTCAAATGTTCGTAAAGTAAATTATTTGTATCATAGGCTTGGATTAGACCAAATGACAGAGAATATTTCTACTTCTCGAAGATTAATTTCTGATAATCTTCAAACCATTAAAAAGACTTATACAAAAAAACCTAATGCATTAGTATTTAAGCTGTTTTTTATAGCAAAATCCGACGAATTAGTTAATATTTTTAAAGACGCTCAAACGGCTGAAAGAATGCTTGCTTACAACACATTAGTAGAGATGGATGTTGCTAATTTAACAAAATACGAAGTTATAAAAAACGCAAATTAGAGCAAAATGCTAAAAACACTAACTATTCAAAATTATGCTCTAATAGATGCTATCGATATTGATTTTTTTGATGGTTTTTCTGTTATTACAGGCGAAACGGGAGCAGGAAAATCAATTTTACTAGGCGCACTCTCGCTTATTTTAGGAAATAGAGCGGATACCAACGTATTAAAAAACAAAGAACAAAAATGTGTAGTTGAAGCTTATTTTAACATAAAAAACTATAAATTAAAACGTTTTTTTAAAGTAAATGAGCTAGAATATGATGATTTAACCATTGTGAGACGAACAATTTCACCTAGTGGTAAATCACGTGCATTTATAAACGACGAACCAGTAAAACTGAATATATTAAAGGAACTTGGTGATTTTCTGATTGATATTCACTCACAACATCATAATTTACTACTCAATTCAAGCGTTTTTCAATTAAAAGTTGTAGATAGTTTTGCTCGATTAAAATCAAATTTAGACGATTATAAAATTCACTACAAAAAATATAATTCATTACAAAAAAAGCTAAATGAGTTAAAGGAAAATTACACAAAACAGCAAAACGATTACGATTATAATCAGCATAGATTTCAAATGCTTGTAAGTGCAAATTTAGAAGATACAAATCTTGAAAAATTAGAAGAGTTACGGGACAAATTGTCTAATTCAGAGGAAATTAAATTAGCTCTTTCTCAATCGCATTATTTATTAGCTGGCGAGGAAAAAATCAACATATTAGCTCAAACTAAAGAAGCTATGCAACATTTGAGTAGAATTAGTCAATATTTTAAACTTGCTGATGAACTTAACGACAGAATAAAATCTGCAAGAATAGACATTCAAGATATTGCTGAAATTCTTAAATCGGAGCTTGAACTTGTAAATTATGAGCCAGAAGAGCTTGTTGCCTTAAATCAGAAAATTGATAATATTTATACTGTACTTCAAAACTTTAGAGTTAAAACAATCTCTGAACTTATTGAAATTAAAACAGATTTAAATGCGAAACTCAATTTAGTAGATAATTTTGAAGCTGAAATTACGGATATGCAAAAAGCGCTGAAATCATCAGAAATACTTTTGCAAAAAAAGGCTGAATTAATCAGCAAAAAAAGAAAAGAAGCTAGCCCTAAAATACAATCTTACGTAAATAACTTGCTTACACAGTTAGGAATGCCATACGCTAATTTTGTTATTGAAATTGATAGAAATACTGAATTTTCAGCCAATGGTATTGATGAGCTTAAATTCCTTTTTACAGCAAATAAAAATACCGATTATCAGGAATTAGGGAAAATTGCTTCTGGTGGTGAAATGTCACGCTTAATGCTTAGTATAAAATCTTTACTTTCGAAGCATTCTGCTTTACCTACTATTGTTTTTGATGAAATTGATACTGGAGTTAGCGGTGATATTGCTAGCAAAATGGGGCAAATTATGCACGAGATGAGTACTACAATGCAAGTATTATCAATAACTCATTTGCCTCAAGTAGCAGCACGAGGTCAGCGCCATTATATGGTGTACAAGCAAAACACTTTAGATTATACTAATTCTGACATACAGCTACTTACTGCTGAAAAGCGAGTTGAAGAACTCGCAAAAATGCTGAGTGGTGAAGAATTAAGTCAAGCAGCAATAGAAAATGCAAAAGCTTTACTTGGAGCTCATACCGAGCCGTTATCATATAAGCGAAAATAAATTTTCGTAACATGTTAATCGTTAGGAATTGTTTACTTTCGAATAAATCTGGTATACTATGATAATACTTAGTTAAGTTTTAAGTTAATGTATGTGAATATCTTGCAGTTATGCTTAATAAGTCTATTGTTGCAAACAGCTATAATTCAATGTCTTACGTGCATTTAACTGCCTGCCCCGAATATCGGGGAATCATTGTATGAAAAAATTTAATAAAATTGATAGCTGTTTAGTATTAAGCTCAATAAACCAATAATTAATGATAAAAAAAATAGCTCTATTCATAAAACAAAAGCGTAGTATTCTTTTACGCTTGTTTTTATTTCTTGTTACAGGACTCATTTTTGTTTATCAATATCCCAAAGAATACAAATTTAGCTTTGAATATAGCAAAGGTACACCGTGGTTACACAGCGACTTAATTGCACCATACGATTTTCCTATTTATAAACTTGATGCTGATTTTGCCATAGAAAAAGACAGCTTAGAGCTTATATCTATACCTTACTTCAGGCGTGATGCAAGTATTAAACAACTTAAAACTCAAAGTTATAAAAATAAATTATTCAAAAACTGGAAAAAAATAATTGTAAATGATAGTACTTTACAAAAAATAAAAAAAGATTCACTAATACTATTCGAAAAAAAGATTTCTATATCTATTGAAAATATAGCAAAAAAATTAGAAGGACTCTATGTACAAGGCATTCTTGAAAGCACTCAAATTACAGATAAAATATTAACAAATAAGCTTTATTTAAGAATTAGAGTGGGCGAAAAAGCAAATAATATACTGATTAATAACTTACTATTTGAAAAAACGGCATACATTCAATTAAAATCTCAAATTGATTCCATTGAAAATAGTATTAAATCAAGCACATTAAAAATTAAATTCAAGCAATTAATTAGCCAAACAACAAGTCTCAACTATGTAAAAGCCAATCTATATTACGATGAAATTACTACAGAAAAAGTTAAAACAAATACACTAGAATCAATATCACCAGCTTTAGGAATTGTTCAAAAAGGTGAAGCCATTATACTTAAAGGAGAAATTGTAACTGAGGAAAAATTTAGACGTTTAGAATC
>DAOVUO010000439.1 GCA_030632545.1 Bacteroidales bacterium | reverse complement strand
TTTTTTAAGGCGGAAAATAAAACTATTTCAGAAAAGATTGTACGAAAATTAGAGCCATTGCAATTTGTAGGTTTGGGTTATTTAAAAATGGGACAGGCTTCTAGTACTTTAAGTGGTGGCGAAAGTCAACGTATTAAACTAGCAAGTTATATTGGTTTAGGTAGTCAAACGGGTAAAATTTTATTTATTTTTGATGAACCAACAACTGGCTTGCATTTTCATGATATAAAAAAGCTGTTAAAAGCATTTAACGCCTTAATTGACAATGGGCATTCATTAATTGTTATTGAGCATAATCAAGAAATAATAAAATCTGCCGATTGGATTATTGATATTGGTTCAGAAGGTGGTGATAAAGGTGGTAATATTGTGTTTACTGGTACTCCAGAGCAAATTGTTGATTGTAAGGAATCATATACTGGAAAATATTTAAAACCTAAGCTTGTTTAAGAGTCTCAAATTTGAGTTAGTGAAACCTGTGCTTTATTTAACGGTTTAGTACAGTGTAAAATCAATAAAAAGATAAATAATACTATGATAAATAAGGAAATTGAAGAGCAAAATCAACAAATAATTCAAGCACTTTTTCATGTTGAAAATGAGGTAGTTTTAAATGCTGTAAAGAAAATTCATAATTCTGGAAATGTTGAATTGCTGTATCCTTTATTGCAATTAATTAAGCGGACTTCAAATCCAAAAGTCGAACGTAAGTCCAAAGCTGTATTTTTTGATTTGAAAGCAAATGATGCTACGACTTTTGTAGTTGAATCTATTAAAGCAGAAGACGATATTAGTATAAAGCAATTTCTGGTGACAGCCTGTTGGAATAATAGTTTGGATTATTCTGCTCATTTAGATTTGTTTATTGATTTATTTTTAAACGAAATTTTTGAGATTGCTTTTGATGCTTATACAGTTATTGAAAACATGATTGGATTCCCTGATTTAGAGATAATTAAAATACAAATAGATAAATTGAAGTCGAAGGCTAGTACTATAGAATCAAGTAAAAAGCAGCTTTTGGTTGATTTGGTTAATTTACTAGAAGGTTAATTGTAGTTTTTTTGATTCACTTAGTAAAAATGCGACACTTCTTTTTTTTAATATTTTTTATATCACTATTAACCGACTGTGTTTCACAAGTTACGCATGAAAGTATTAGCAATAAGTTCGAAAATACAGCATTTAAATCAGGTGAGTATTTAAAATATGAAGTTAATTATGGCCTTATTAAAGGCGGCGAAGCTGAGATGAGTATAGATGTGAAAAATGTAGGAGGTGATTGGTATTATCATGGTGTGGCAGTTGCTACAACTACTGGAGTAGCTGCAAAACTTTTTACAATCTACGATATTTATGAAACGTTTATAGATATTTCCGACGGATTGCCAATAAAAGCAACTAGAAATATAAAGGAAGAGGCTTATCGTTATTATAATGAAATTTTATTTCGTAGAGAAGATAGTACATTATTTAGCGTTATTTCGGGGCAGAAAAAAGTACCACCTTATACGCTTGATGTTTTATCTGCATTCTATTTTTCACGTAGATATTTGTTTAAGAAAGTTGTTGAGATAGGTGATACAATTCAATTATTAACTTATTTTGATGATAAGCTATACGATATTTCCCTGCAACTTGATCAAAAACAAAAAATAAAGACCAAATTCGGGAAAATTGAAGTGTTAATGTTCAAGCCAATTGTAGATAATATACTATTTACTGACAAAAATCAAATGGAAATTTGGTTTACAAACGATCCAAATTTTGTTCCAGTTAAAATTAGAGTTGATTTACCTGTAGGTAAAATACACTGTCGATTAATTGACTACAGTGGGTTAAAATCGAAAAAAAGTCAATTAAACTTTCGGTGACAGAAACTTATCCACTTTAGATCTAAATAACTCTAAATTAATAGGTTTTGATATGTAATCATCACATCCAGTTTCTTTTATAGCTTTAACTTCGTTTTTCATTACAAAAGCAGTTTGTGCTATAATAGGAATATTTGGTTTTTGATTTTTGATTTCTATGATGGCGTCTCTACCGTTTATACCAGGCATTTTAATATCCATTAAAATTAAATCTATGTCATTCGCTAGTGCCATATCAATGGCTTCTTTACCATTTTTTGCCCATAAGATTTTTGCATTGGTGCCATAAAAAGTTTCTTCAAGTAAATAATAATTCACCTCTTCATCTTCGGCAATTAAAACAGTTTTCCCTTCCCAATTTTTTTTCATAGAATTTATAATATTATACTACAACGTAGTGTTAATCATCATATTATTTATGTTTTTATTTTAAAATTTATTAAACAATATGAAATTTACAATTTAAATATATTTAGAAATTACTGAAATTAACGAACTTAATGTAATAGGTTTTGATATATAATCATCGCAGCCTACTTCTAATATTTTTTCTTTTTCCTTATGCATAGCATAAGCTGTTTGTGCTATAATAGGTAAATTTGGATATATTTCTTTAATGGCTTTTGTTGCTTCGTAACCATCAAGAATAGGCATTTTTATATCCATAAGGATAATATCCACTTGCTCATTTTTAACTATTTCAATTGCCTTTTCACCTGTTTTAGCTCTCAATATACGAAAATTATTTTTAAGTAATGCAATTTTAAGAAAATGAAAATTTGTATCTTCATCTTCGGCAATTAATATTGTTTTTCCTTGGAAATTTAATGTATTTGGTGTTAATTTGAACCTCTTTTTTTTAATGGGTAAATCGTTTTGATCGATATCCATTGGTATTCTAAACCAAAAAAGAGAACCTTGACCCGAAATAGATTTCACTTTTAGCTCTCCACCAAGTAAACCAGCTAGGCTATAAGAAATAGTTAGCCCAATTCCTGATCCTCTATAAAATTTCTGTTCAGTATCTCCTGCTTTTCTAAACCATTCAAAAATTACACTAAGTTTTTTTTCTGAAATACCAATTCCACTATCTTGAACAAAAAATTCGATATATTTACTTTTTTTTATAGAATAACCAAATTCAATGCTGCCCTTTTCCGTAAATTTTAATGCATTATCGAGTAAATTATTAAGTATTTGTTTTAGCCGAAATGGATCAGATAAGATT
>DAOVUO010000359.1 GCA_030632545.1 Bacteroidales bacterium | reverse complement strand
GTGATTTTAACTGTTTTTCATATTTTTTTAAATCGGCGACATTAATTTTATCTCCAGTTTTTTTATAGCTAAAATCAGCAACAAATGCGTCTCCATAAAATAAGTTTAAATCCACTGTGTCTGTTGTAACATCAGACTCTACCATGTGTGCAGGACAATCAATATGCGTTCCAGTATGGGTTAAAATATGTATATCGGTTTCTTTAAACCCGTTATTTTCTATGGTGTATGTTTCTTTAAACTTTGGTTTTGCCAGACCAGGAAATACTGTCATACCATTTTCTAATGTATGACTTAAATCTATTATTTTCATTTTAATGAGTATATTTAATAGACAGAATTTAGGTATTCAGTAAAAAAGGGCAAACCAAAGCTGCCCTTTTCCTAAATCTCAAAATACCTTAAACATCAACAACACTTATCCAATTATGTGTGTCTTTTTCTGTTCCAGTCTGTATTCCAGTTAGTTTATTATATAATTGTGTTGATATTTTCCCTGGCTTATCACTACCAAAAGTATAAACCTTATCCTCATCTTCATCAACAATCTTATTAATTGGACTAATAACTGCCGCAGTTCCACATGCACCAACTTCTTCAAATGTAGCAAGTTCTTCAACTGCTACTTTGCGGACTTCTACATCTAATCCGGCATCCTTAGCCAATTGCATTAATGATTTATTCGTTATTGAGGGTAAAATTGAATCTGACTTTGGGGTAATATATGTGTTGTCCTTTATTGCAAAAAAGTTTGCAGGGCCACATTCATCAATATATTTTTTCTCACGAGCATCAAGATACAATACATTAGCAAAACCACCAGCATGAGCTTTTTTTATTGAATTTAAACTAGCTGCATAATTTCCACCAACTTTATATCTTCCAGTTCCAAGTGGTGCAGCTCTATCAAACTCACGAGTTACGAGCATCGAAACAGGTTTAAATCCTTCCTTAAAATACGGTCCAACAGGAGTAACAAATACAACAAACATGTACTCTTCGGCAGGCTTCACACCCACTTGTGGCCCCGAACCAAATAATAATGGACGAACATACAAAGAAGCTCCTTTTCCATAAGGTGGAATAAATTCAGCATTTAATTTAATGGCCTTTTCTACAGCTCCATAAAAAATTTCTTTTGGAAGCTCAGCCATTAAAATTCCATTAGCAGAATCAATCATTCGCTGTGCATTGTCCTCCCACCTAAATAATCTAACTTTTCCATCTACACCTCTAAAAGCTTTCAATCCCTCAAAAGCCTCTTGCCCATAATGTAATCCAGTAGCTGCAATATGAACATTTAATGTATCTGATGAAGATATTTCTAATTCGCCCCATTTACCATTACGATAATAACATCTTACATTATAGTTTGTTTTTACATAGCCAAATGACAAATTCTCCCAATCAATTATACTCATATTTTAATATTTTAGTTATACAGAATAACACTTTAGCATATTTTGCTTACGAATTTAATATATTTATTACTATTGACCAACATTTATTTAGCAAGAATTATATGATATAAATGCAAAAAAATATCTATTATTCTTTTTATTTCGCTTATTATTAATTAAATTTGTTTTGAAGACTATAATTTAAGAAGCTATGACAAAAGAAAATATTTTAGTAACATGGGATTTCTCGCAGGTAGCAGGTTATGCATTACAACATGCAGCAAAATATGCAAAACTATTAAACACTGGGATTAGCCTTTTGCATGTAATCAAAAAGGAAAAGGAAGAGCTTGAAGTGAACAGTAAGCTCCAAATTGTAATTAGCGAAACGGAAGAAAAGTATGGTATAACGCCTGAAGTATTAATTAAAGAAGGCACTATATTCAACGCAATTACAGAAGTTGGAAATGAAATGAATGCAGCCTTAATTTTAATGGGTACACACGGTATGAAAGGCATGCAAAAATTTACTGGAAGCTGGGCTTTGAAAGTAATTGCTGGATGTGAATCGCCAGTAATTGTTATTCAAGAACCACCTAAAGAAGAGCCTGTACAACACCTTATTTTCCCAATTGATTTTAGAAATGAAAATAAGCAAAAGTTAGTTTGGGCCAATTATCTTCATCGCTTATTTGGGGCAAAAATACATGTTCTGCTTCCTAAGGAAAATGATAAACTGATTTTAAAGAAAATTAATCACAACTTACTGTTTGCGAAATCATATTTTAGCGATCATGGTATTGATTACGAAATTACTATTTTTGATGATAAGGGTAGCTTTGTAGATAGTACAATCGATTTTGCTGAAAAAATGGAGAATAGTTTAGTGATGATAATGACTACCAAGAACATAAGCTTTCAAGATTATGTATTAGGTGCAGATGAACAAAAAATTATTTCTAACGACAGAGGTCTGTCTGTGATGTGTATCAATCCACGTCAAGACCTTAGCCGAATGCAAGCTTTTGCATAATTAAAGCACATCTATCTTATAATAAAGGCTTTTCTTTAAACGGAAAGCCTTTTCTTTTATACTATTCAACAAAACATAGTATCTAATCTAAAACCGATAAAAACACTCCAAATGAACTATTTTCAGAAACAATTTATCATAACTATTCTTCTTATTGGTTTAAATCAATTAGCATTTGCACAAACCCCAAAAAAAATTACTGAAACATGGAAAAATGGAAACCTAAAACTAAGTGGACAAAAACTAAATGCACTAGAAAGTGGGAAATGGGCATATTATAATAAAAATGGTGAACTCGAACAAGAAATAAACTATTTTAATGGGAAAATACATGGGCATATAATATACTACCACCCAAATGGAAAAATTAAACAAGATGGTGAGTTTAAACTAAATATTCAGGAGGGCTATTACAAAGAATTTTACCCCAATTCAATAATTAAACTTTCAGGTTTCTACAAAAATAACCTCAGAGATAGTATTTGGCAATATTTTACTTCAGACAGCCTACTTCAAAAAGAAGAACTTTATATAACTGCTGACTCGGTACTTCTACTATTTTATAGAGATCCTTTTGGCAAAGTAACTATTAAAAATGGTACAGGTGAGTATATAAATTATTTTCCCGACAACTCAATTAGTGCGAGCGGATTTTATTCAAATGGGATAAAAGATTCAATATGGCAGATATTTTATCAGGGCGGACAAATTAAGTCAAAAGGTAATTACAAAACAGGACAAAAAACAGGTCTGTGGAAATCATTTTATGCTGATGGTCAGGCTCATAATTTCATCAATTTTAATAATGGGGAAAATACTAGCTGGTACACAAATGGGGAAAAAGAATTGTACGGCTACTCTAAAAAAGGACTAAGAGATAGCGTTTGGACACGATGGTATGAAAATGGTAAAATACGCATGAAGGGTAAATACAAGGAAGATGAAAAAAATGGATTACATCAAATGTGGTTCGAATCAGGAAAATCTAAGGCGGAAATAAATTTTATTGCAAGCAAAAAAAATGGATATGCTATTTGGTATCTTGAAAAAGGCGGAATTGACATAGAAGGTTTTTTTAAAAATGATATTCAAGATAGTTTATGGACATACTGGAGAACTGACGGAACAAAAGGCAACGAAGGATACTACAAAAACGGACAAATGAATGGTATTTGGACGTGGTGGTACAAAAATAATAAAGTATGGAAACAAGGCCATTACAAAAATAATTTAAAAGATAGCTTATGGTCAGTATATTATGAAAACGGACAAATCTACTATAAAGGAATGTACTCCAAAGGCAAAGAAAACGGTAGTTGGAAAATGTGGTTCGAAAATGGTAAAAAGAAAATGATT
>DAOVUO010000163.1 GCA_030632545.1 Bacteroidales bacterium | reverse complement strand
TATAAATATAAACAAATATAAAACAAAATAGGAAATACCAAACCACAGGTTACACAACATTTGTATTTACTTGTAAACAAAAATGCATTACCGTATTTTGCAAACAAACATAATATATTGAAGATGGAAAATAATATTTTTTTAAACTATTTAAATGACCGTTCATCTGAGGATAAGCAAAAAATATATCCTGGTCCAGTAATAACCATTTCAAGGGATTATGGTTGTTATGCATCTGAAATTGCTCAAAAATTAACTGCAAAAATTAACGAAGAAATTAAAGGCCCCAAATGGCAATATATAACCAAAGAAATATTGGTAGAAGCGGCTAAGGAGTTAGGAAGCAGAGAGCACGAAATTGCTCATATTTTTGGTGCAGAAAGCAAAACCTTTTTAGGCGACCTTGCCATTTCATTTGGTCAGAAAAAGTATACTAGTGATGCCCTTATAAAAAAAACCATAAAAAAAGTAGTAAGGGCTTACTCTGAACAAGGGCACACTGTAATTGTTGGTAGAGCAGGCAGCATAATTGCCGAGGATATAACAAAAAGCTTACATATTAAACTTATAGCACCAAAAGAATGGCGCATAAATGCAATAGCTAACAGATATGAATTGCTAAAAACTGATGCTACTAAAATAGTTGAAGAACACGATATTACAAGAACAAAATTCATGGAATTTTTCTCGGACAGAAGTCCAGATTGTGATTTATTTCAAGCAGTTTTTAATCGTGCTTCCTTAAACACAAATCAAATTGTAAATGCAATTTTCTATCTAGCCAAACAAAAAACATTATTTCTAAAATAGCATATTTAATAATCAATCAGCACGATACAATATAATTTGTATAATTATTTGAACTTTTTTTCGAATATTCAAACAATTTAGTCGAAAATTTTATACTTTTGCAAACAGAATTGCGTTAAATACAAAAAATTAAAACACAATAATATGGGTTTAGCAAATCAACGATTTTCAAAAGGCGAAGAGCTGGCAAATGCCATCTCACATCTGGTAGGTGCTGTAATGGGTATAATTGCACTTGTTGTAATGACAGTATATTCAGTAAAACATGGTTCTGTATTGCATATTTCGAGCTCAATAGTATTTGGAATATCATTATTTATCCTTTATTTATCTTCAACATTTAACCATTGGCTACCTACAGGAAAAGTAAAAGAATTTTTTTTCACGTTTGATCAAATCGCAATCTATCTGCTTATTGCGGGCTCTTACACACCTTTTACGCTAATTGCTTTAAACGGAACAATAGGATGGACAATGTTTGGAATTGAATGGGGATTAGCTCTTATTGGAATTATATTAAAACTCAGTATTAAAAGTGAATTTAAAAATGGTGTAAGCCATTTCTATATTATTTCTTATGTTGCAATGGGCTGGATTATATTTTTAGCAATTCCTGCCCTTATTGAAGCCATTTCGCTTACAGGATTTTTATGGATAGCTGCTGGCGGAATTTTTTATAGTGTTGGAATTATATTTTACAAAATGGAACGTTTAAAATTTAACCATCTAATTTGGCATCTTTTTGTTTTAGCTGGTAGTATAGCACACTTTATAGCAATTTATGGATTTGTATTAAAAGTACAAATAACTTAAAGTTTAATAAAATTTAAAAAAGATAGAACAAAAGGCTGATGCAATAATCAGCATTTTGTTCTATCTTTTTATTTTTGAGCAGAATACAAATGTAGTTCCTCTTCTAATTTTAACACATATTCAGGAATTGGCTTCTTTGAATACTTATTATTTGTAAATCTTGATTTCAATTTATTTAAATGAGGAATAGCCAATTGAGCATATTCCTTGGCCAAATCAAATTCTTCCATTAAATAATACAATTTAGCAGCTAAATACAAATTAAAGAAATACTTTGTCTGCATTAATGATTGTTGCAACAAGGTATCTGCTTCAATTAATTTCTTTTTACGTTGAGAATGAATTAATATATTTTCAGCATCAAGAGCTAGCTGAATATACTTTGCTTTTGAACCATCGCAGGCTAAAGAACGTGCTGTTTCACTCAAAAAAAGTTCTTTACTCATTCCAGCACCTGTCTTACAAATAACTTTTCCATCCGAAGCTAAAAATAAATAGGACGGGAAGTACTGAATATCATATTTAACTCGCCACTCAATACCATAATCACGTTCTGCATCAGCCTTATAACTAATCATATTGGCATTATATAAAGCTGCTACTGTTGAGTCTGTAAAAACAAATTTATCCATTCGGATGCATGGCCCACACCAATCAGTAAAAACATCAACAAAAATATACTTATCTTGCTTTTCTGCTAATTCAAATAATTCTTCCTTAGATAATTTCACAAATTTAATTTGAGCAATTGATTGAATAACTATAAAATTTAAAAGAATAACTACAAAAATCTTACGCATTAGAATAAATTTTAAAGAATTAAACTGGAAAACTCAGAACTTATCAAATGAAATAGGGCGTTAAGAGACTTAGTTTTTAAATAATATACTTAAAAAACGAATAACTCATCCAACCATCCAAAAAGCTGCATTATCTCTAAAGTAAAAAACACAACAAACAAAAGTTCTGCAAACCAACGCCTTTTTACTTCGCTAAACATTAAACTAAAAAGTAAACTCAAGGGTAAAAGCAAGTATGCCCAAATAACTTCGCTTGTAAAAGGAATAACGAAATAAGCTAATATGTATAAATAAAAAGATAAAGAAAGCATTTGAAAATATCTTCTAATAACTAGCTTTAATCGTATTATTTTAAAATATTTGTAACTAGAAAACAGTAGCAATACCAGTAAAAAGCTAAGTAAAACAATATGATTATCAATATGAAAACGAATTGGCCAAATTTGAGTGAAATATCCATCTAATTGATTAAAAACAGCATAAACCTCATCGTGAACTAAAAAGTAAATAACTAAATAAAAATAAAAAGGAAGAATTAGTCCGATAAAATAAGTACCTAAATCGCGCAAACTAATTTGGCCTCTAATTACACCAATGAATATAGGTACAAGAAAGGCAATTAACAATATATCTAACAAAAATAAAAATGCAAATCCTAAAAATAAGCCCAACTTAAAAGTATCATATAAAATCCTATCGGAACGGTAAAAATTAAAAAGGTAAAAATAAGCAAACGAAATAAATAAAAATGCAATGGCAACATCAGGTCTGAGTAACAATTCTGGCTGCTGAACGATTAATAGTAAATAAATAAAAGATGGAAGTATATTAACTTCTGGGAACAAGCTAAACCTTGCACTTAAAGCAGATACAACAATGGCTTGAATAAAAACTAAACCAAAACCTATGGAAATATAATCATAGGATGAATTTGAAAAATTGAACCACTCAAGAATTAATGCGCCAAAAAGATTGCCAGTTTGCTGTGAATAATCAATAATTTGAAAAGAAAATCCATAAAAAACAATTAAAGCAAAAAGCAATAATACGATATATATAAATGCAGATTTCGACCGAAATACACTTAACAACATAGGCTTACTCTAAATCAAATCCGATATCCTTGCGGTATCTTTTTCCTTCGAAATTAATATTTTCAATATTTTTATATGAGCTATCAAGTGCCAATTTTATGTTCTCGGCTAGTGATGTAATAACAAAAACACGTCCACCATTGGTAACAAGTTCCTCATCAATATATTTTGTTCCAGCGTGAAAAACTATTGAGTTTTCTATAGTATCAATTTCAATATTCTTAGCATTATTATATGCTTCGGGATAACCTTTTGATACAAGTACAACTGTAGCAGCTTTTTTATCCTCAAACTCTATCTTTATTGTATTAAGCTGATTTGTTTTAATTGCCTCAAATATCTCTAATAAATCGGTTTTTAATCGAGGCAAAATCACTTCTGTTTCGGGGTCTCCTAACCTAACGTTGTATTCAATTACATAAGGTTCATTTTCAACAATCATCAATCCTATAAAAATGAAACCTACATATTTCATATCATCCTTTTTAAGACCAGCCATTGTAGGTATAACAATTTTTTGCTCAATTTTTTGTAACAAATCTTTGTCAACAAACGACACTGGCGAAACTGCTCCCATTCCTCCAGTATTTAATCCAGTATCACCTTCACCAATTCGTTTGTAATCCTTAGCTTCAGGTAATATTACATAATCATTGCCATCTGTTAGAACAAAAAAGGATAGTTCTATTCCATCTAAAAACTCCTCAATAACCACAATCTCACCAGCCACACCAAAACGGCCATTTAGCATTTCGCTAAGAGCACTTTTGGTTTCGTCTAAATCATTCATTATTAACACACCTTTCCCAGCAGCAAGACCATCGGCTTTGAGAACATAGGGTGGTGTTAGTGTATCAAGAAAATCGTAAGCTCGTGTAATACTAGATTTTGAAAATGATTTGTATCTGGCAGTTGGTATTTTATGGCGTAACATAAAATCCTTTGCAAAGTCCTTACTTCCTTCTAATTGCGCCGACTCCTTATTTGGCCCAATAACAAAAATATGCTTAGTAGATTGGTTCTGAAGAAAATAATCTGCAATTCCATCAACTAAAGGAACTTCGGGACCAACAAGCAAATAATCAATTTTAGACTGAATACAAAATTCGGCCAAACGAGCAAAATCATCAAGTTTAATATCAATATTTTCAGCAAGATAAGCAGTGCCAGGGTTTCCAGGTGCAACATATAACTTATTTAGATGCTTACTTTGTGCAATTTTCCATGCAATAGCATGCTCACGACCGCCAGAACCCAAAACCAATACGTTCATTATTATATCTTTTTTAAACGTTTAACTGCATTTTCGAGCGTTGCATTTGATTTTGCAAAACAAAAACGCAAAACCTTTTCATTAAATTTATCGTGATAAAACTCAGAAACAGGAATTGCAGCCACTCCATGCTCTGTAATTAACCATTCTGCAAACTCTTTATCTTTCATATCCGACAAACCTTCGTAGGATAAAAGTTGGAAGTAAGTCCCAAAAGTTGGAATAATCTTAAATTTAGTATTTTCTGTAATTAAATCTACAAAATAATCACGCTTTTTTTGATAAAATTCACCCAATTCTAAATACTCATTTTCGTTATCAATAAAATCAGATATGGCATACTGTATAGGGGTATTAACTGCATAAACAACAAATTGATGAATTTTCCGAAATTCTTTCATTAAATTTTCAGGTGCTAAAACATAACCAATTTTCCAACCTGTGGCATGAAATGTTTTACCAAAAGAAGCAAATATCAATGTACGCTCAATCAGTTCAGGAAACTTAGCCGCACTTTGATGCTCTACTTCGTCAAAAATAATATGCTCATAAACCTCATCGCTAACCACAATTATTTTACTTCCAGAAACTATTTTGCTCAAAGCCATCATTCCCTCTTCAGGGATAAGCTTTCCTGTTGGATTATGAGGTGAATTTATGATTATCATTTTAGTACGTGCATTCACAACCTTTTTCACCTCTTCCCAATCAATTTGATATTCTGGTGCTTTTAAAGTTACATATACAGGTGTAGCACCATTTGCCCTTATTGCAGGAACATACTGATCGTAAGCAGGTTCAAAAAGAACAACCTCATCGTCTTCTTTTAAAAAAGCAGTAAACGCAGTAAAAAGACCTTGTGTTGCACCAGCAGTAATAGTAATTTCGGTATCTGGATTATAAGTGTGTGCATATAATTTTTCGTGTTTTTCCGAAATCTTTTGTCTTAATTCAAGCACTCCAGGCATAGGCGCATACTGATTATGCCCGTCCTTCATTTTTTGATTAACAAGTTTTATTAAGTTTGGCGATACTTTAAAGTCCGGGAATCCTTGCGATAGATTAATTGCATTATGCTCATTAGACATATTTGTCATAATTGAGAAAATAGACTCCTTTACATTTGGTAATTTCGATTGAATCATAAAAATATTTTAGAGCTAACAAAAGTAGATATAAAAAGCATAGAAGCCCTTTTTTACACCTAGTTTTTTCTTAACATCTTGTTAATACACTCATCTGAAATTGATTTAATAAGCTCAATTTCAAATCCTTTTCCTGTTAAGTTCTTATATAGCTTTTGTCTTAAATCAAACTCATCCACTATTTTAAGGCTATTCAGTTTTTTTTGGATCTCAATTTCTGCTACACTTCTATATTCATTTTTGTCTATCTGACTTAAAGCTGATGTTATAAAACTACTTTCAATATTCATACTTTCGAGCATAAAGCGTATTTTTATTCTACCCCAATGATTAAACTTAAACTTATCGTTCACATAGGCTGAAGCATAACGCTGTTCGTCAATGAAATTATTCTCTAAAAGATAGTCGATTATAGAGT
>DAOVUO010000475.1 GCA_030632545.1 Bacteroidales bacterium | reverse complement strand
CTGTTTGAGCTAAATTTCCAAGATCAATGACCAATCCTTCAAAGAAATTTTTATTAATACCGCTCGAATCAAGCACTAAAGATGCGCGATAAACAGGATCTGCTGTAATATATATAAATACACCATACGCTAAAGCAATAATAAAAACAAAACCAATAAATACTTTAAATCGCTTAATACTTGACAAATAAATATTAAGCAAATAGTCAAACAAATAAGCAATTCCTTTTTTAGATCCAGAAAACATAGCTTTAGCTCCTTCAGAAATATTTTCAGTGGCTATTTTAGCTCCCTTACTAAGGGTCGCTTCGTCTATTAATTTTTTTCCAGCAGGATTATTCTCTGTTTCTGAATTTTTCCTCAAAAATTTAGGAATAAGCTTGCTTAAATCAATTTCATCAGATTTCTCGTCATTTTTTTCTTGCATATTAGCCATTATTTCATATTGCTTGAGCAAAACGGCATGTTGCTTTATTAAAAGATCATGAAGTTTTATATCTTCAGAGCTCTTATCTTTATTTTCGTCCATAGTTAATTATTTACGGTACAAATTTAGTAGATTTTTACTTGTAGGAAAATTATTTTGATATTTTGTTGTGTGCATTTTATTACTTACACTTGTTCTCAACATAATTTATAAATTCTATAAAATAAAATTATGGATATTCAAGCTTATGAATGGTTGAGTTGGGCTGTACAATTTTTATGGTACATTATTATAGCTGAATTTTTCATTAATAGTTTACTAATTATTTCGTTATGGCGAATATTTGAAAAAGGTGGAATAAGTCCTTGGCTTTCATTAATTCCGCTAGTTAATGTTTTTTTTCTGGTAAAAATTGCGCAAAAAAAATATACCTATTTGTTTTTTATCCTACTTTTAGTTCCTTTAATAAATATTATAATATGGGGTAGTTTAGCTTATAAACTTAGTTTAAAGTTTGATAAATCAGGATTTTATTCAATTTTACTGTTTCTTTTTCCTATTCTATTTATTCCTCATTTAGCATTTTCGGGCGCAAAGTATTCTATATAATTTTTATTTTAACCATTCGAATAGTTGATAGTGTTCACCATTCATTCCAACAGCATTGTATGTTTTTTGGGCGTTTAAATTTTCTTTTTCAACATAAAGTCTAATTCCACCAATATTATCATCAAGCAATACTAGCTTTTTAATATGATTATACATTAACTGAAATATCCCTTGCCGTCGGTATTCTGGCAATACAAAAACAGATTGTATCCACCACATCCAAGTATTTCGCCAATCAGACCATTCGTATGTGATAAGTAAAGATGCTACTATTTTATTTTGCTCAGTTTTAGCAACAAAATACTGTCCTTTTGATGGAGCGTTAAAAACTGCATTTACACCTTTTGAGATAATTTTTTTATCTAAAACGAGAGTTTCACTTTCAAAAGCCATTTTTATTTGAAAATCAGCTATTAAGGTAGCATGATTTTTTTCAGCTTGTTCAATTTTAATCATAATTTTGAGGTATAAAAAAACCGTGCTATAAATAATAACACGGTTCTAAATTAATCTATTTTAAATATTATTCAAACTGCGATAATGATTTTTCTATAATAGCTAAAGATTCTTTTATTTGAGCTTCATTAATAACTAGTGGTGGAGCAAAACGAATAATGTCATCGTGAGTTGGTTTAGCGAGTAAACCATTGTCACGCATTGCAATACAAACATCCCAAGCAACTTTCCCGTTTTTTGGTGTAATTATCATGGCATTTAATAAACCCTTACCACGAACAATCCCAACCATATCAGATTTAATATTTTTTAATCCTTCACGAAATATTTGCCCCATTTTTTCAGCATTTTCCGCAAGTTTTTCATCCTTTACAACATTTAAAGCCGCCATTGCAACTTTTGCTGCTATTGGATTTCCACCAAAAGTTGACCCATGTTCACCAGGTGCTATGGTCAGCATAATATCATCATCTGCCAATACAGCCGATATTGGATAAAATCCACCAGATAAAGCTTTCCCTAATATTAGAACATCAGGTTTTATGTTTTCATGGTCACAAGCTAATAGTTTTCCAGTTCTAGCGATACCTGTCTGAACTTCATCAGCAATAAAAAGAACGTTTTTCTCTTTACACATTTTATAAGCTTCAGTCAAATATCCTTCATCAGGAACCATTACGCCAGCTTCACCCTGAATTGGCTCAACTAAAAAACCAACTACGTTTGAATCTTTTAATGCCGCTTTTAATGCACTAATATCATTATAAGGAATTTGAACAAATCCAGGTGTAAATGGACCATAATTTTTATATGCAGTGGGGTCTGTTGAAAAAGATATTATGGTAGTAGTTCTACCATGAAAATTATTCTCACAAACAACAATTTTTGCCTCATTATCAGGAACGCCTTTAACGTTATATCCCCATTTTCTTGCTAATTTAATTGCCGTTTCATCAGCTTCAGCACCACTATTCATTGGAAGTATTTTGTCGTAACCGAATAGTTTTGCTGCAAATTCTTCATATTCGCCTAAAGCAGAATTATAAAAAGCTCTTGAAGTTAGAGTTAATTTACTTGCCTGCTCAGTCATTGCTTTTAAAATAGCAGGATGTACATGTCCTTGATTAACTGCTGAATATGCAGAAAGAAAATCAAAGTAACGCTTTCCCTGAATATCCCAAACATAAACACCTTCGCCTTTGTCAAGCACTACTGGCAGTGGGTGATAATTGTGTGCACCGTATTTCTCCTCACGGGCAATATAATCTTGCGAAGTCATCATAATCTATTTAGTTTTGAGTTTAAATATTAAATAATAAGCTATATTAGCCAGT
>DAOVUO010000391.1 GCA_030632545.1 Bacteroidales bacterium | reverse complement strand
GATGATATTTTGCAAAATATTAATCCCGACAATGTTCATTTTCCAGTAACATCCTTAGTTTCTGTTGAGAACACAGTAAATAAAGGTGGTGGTGCCATATATCCTTTTGCTAAATTACAAGCAATTAGCAAAGTATGTAAAGAGAATAATCTTAAAATTCATGTAGATGGGGCACGATTATTTAATGCTTTGGTTGCAACTGGCGAAACGGCTCAACAACACGGTGAACTATTTGATTCTATTTCAATTTGTTTAAGTAAAGGTTTAGGCGCACCAGTTGGCTCTCTACTAATTGGCGATAAAGCTTTTATTCACCGTGCTAGGCATTTTAGACGAATGTTTGGAGGCGGAATGCGACAGGCAGGCTTTTTAGCAGCCGCAGCTATTTATGCGTTAAAAAACAATGTGAATAGATTAAAAATTGACCATCAACGGGCTAAAATAATTGCAGAAAATGTAGCTAAACTACCGTTTGTTGTTAATGTACTAGATGTAGAAACTAATATTGTTATTTTTGAAGTAGATAACAATATTGGCGAACAAGCTGTTTTGGATAAACTAGCTGAGCACAATATTAAAGCCGTTGCTTTTGGTACAAATAATGTGCGAATGGTTACTCATCTTGATTTTACTGACGATATGTTGAACTATCTTATTGAAACACTACCAAAAATACAAATGTAGCGTTCTGCAAAATTAAGAATATTTTGAGGCAGTTTAGATTTACTAAATTTACTGCCTCAAAATTGCAAACAGCTAATTACAAACAATATAATCAATAAAATCAAATTTAGTAAATCTCTGAATTTTAGTAATACTTAATAACTAGAACTTTAACAAAGCTTAACAGAGTATTGTTGTTACTAGGTGTGCTAAAAAAAAAACGCTCAACATAAGTTGAGCGTTTTAATATTGGCTATGTAATTGGTATTATGTTCTATTTAAGTGAAAAAGCTTTTCCGCTATAAAAATTCAACACGTTTTTCTTAAAGATAAATTCGTACTTAGCTGCCGTTAAATCCGATTCCGATTTAGTTAATCTTGTTTTTGCCAAATTATAATCAACTGAAGTAAGCATTCCTACATCAAATTTCTTTTGTGTATACTTAAACGATTCTGTTAATGCCTCATAATTCTTACTAGAAGCAATAAATTTCTCATAAGCCCCAAGTGCATCTGTATAAGCTTGCTGTATCTCTTTATATAAGCGATTTTTTTCTAATTGCAATTGATAACGTTGATTTTCAATTCCTATAATACTAATTTGAACTGCATTTTTAGCATTGTAATTATTAAATATCGGAATATTTAGCCGTAAAGCAAGACTAGTACTTAAATTATCAACAAACTGCTCACCATACGGGTAATCTTCCTCAACAGGAAAACCTTCTACTACAGTATATTTTGAGCGAGCACTTGAATAACCAGAGCCATAACTTGCATTTAGGCTCAAATTAGGCATATTGTAACTTCTGGCAATATTTAATCCAGTTTCGGCACTTTGTAGTTTTAGTTCAGCACCTACAATTTGAGGTAATTGCTGCGCTTGTGCATATATGTCGTTTACTGATACTAATAGCTCAGTTTGAGCTGGCACACTAATTACAGGTACAACAATATTAAATTCACTTATTGTATCTAAATCTAAAAATTGAATAAGAATTAATCTTGCGTTAATTAGTTGATTTTTTGAACTCACCAACTGCAATTTCTCACTCGCAGCTTGAGCTTCTATTTCGAGTAAATTACCATAAGGTAAGCTCCCTGCATCCACAAGTTTTTTTGTTTTATCTATTTGTAAAGTAGTACTTGCTAATTGATGTGTTGCATTGTTTACCAACTCTCTACTCAAAAGTATATTCAAATATCCTAAGGCAATATTTAATGAAATATCATTTTTAATTCTTGCCACATCCGACATTGCTGCTTTTAGATTATACTTTTCGCGTTCCATAGTATGATAGTTACGCAATCCGTTGAAAATAATTAAAGAACTACTTAATCCCAAATTCATTGAGCTTGTATTACTTTCCACAAACTGATATGTAAATGGGTCAACAGCAGTACCAAAATTCATATTATACGAACCACCAAGATTTAAAGAAGGAAGTAGGGCAGCTTTTGATTTAGTCAAATTTGATTCATTAACTCTAATATTTAACTCAATTTGCTTAATCTGGATATTATTCTCAAGTGCGTAGTTTATACAACTATCTAGCGACCATGATTCGCTTTGTGCTTTAGTGTTTGTTTGAAAGAATAAAAGGGCGATTGCCACAATTGTTAGTATTCTCATATTCTATTTCTCTTTAAATTAAGCTATAATTATTTTTAAAAGATAATGCATCTACACAAAATAAACAAGCTTCTGCTTATTTCCATATTTTATGCCAATTCCTTTTTATGTTTGATTGTAAGAATTTTAACATGTTTTGACTTTTTTCTAATTGCACGAAATTGGAACAGGCAGTGTTCATATTCGTACATAATTAATTTACAAAACACAATTCATCATTTTTATCATTTAAGGTATCAAAAATAAGCTCGCACCATTTAATGCTGACAATCAGCCATGTACTCATACTTGCTCATTTATAATTTTGTTAATCTACATTTAAGTATCAAACGCACATTTTTTTATTTAGAAAAAGAAATTACATTTGCGCAAATTAATTGATTAATGGCACAAGCTGTTTTATTACTAGGCGGAAATATTGGCGACCGTTATTTCTATCTTTCAAAGGCTAAAGAATTTATTAGCAAACGACTTGGGACACTACGTAAAGCATCTTCGATATACGAAACTGAAGCATGGGGTTTTGACTCAAACGATAAGTTTTTAAATCAAGTTTTAATTGTACAAACCAATTTATCGCCGCACGAGCTACTTGATAAGACTCAGAAAATTGAGCAATTATTAGGTAGAGTTCGAAATATTAATCAAATGGGTTATTCGTCGCGTGTTATAGATATTGATATCTTATTTTATGACAGTGAAATTATTGAAACACCAAATTTACAAATACCACATCTACAACTTCATCATCGCAAATTTGCGTTAATTCCTTTAGCCGAAATAATTCCATTTTGGATACATCCAATATTAGGTGAAACAGTTGAAAATTTGGCCATTAATTGCAAAGACAAAGGTATAGTTAGAAAACGACTAAAGTCCTATGTTTAGATAAACATGAGTACATCCGACTACAAATTTTCACTTAGCTTAAAACGGCAAGAACGTAGTAAAGATAGTAACTGGCGTATAACAAAAATCACGGTGGCATCAGGAAAAGCATCTGTTACAAAGAATTACGGTGGATTTAAATCGCAGAAAAACAAAAAATCTGAAAAAAAAATTAATTCCGCTACTGAGAAAGAAATTTTTGATTTTATTGTGTCCAATAAACTAAATATTAATTTAAAGGAACATCGAAAAACAGGAATAGGTATATCTGCATTTTTAGATATTGAGCTTACAACTAATAAAACCACTAATATTAATATTAGCGGCATGAGTAAAATATGGGGAACAGATAGCTATGTAAAAAAACAGTG
>DAOVUO010000409.1 GCA_030632545.1 Bacteroidales bacterium | reverse complement strand
TCTTTTTTTGTTAATAAAAGTTTTCTATCTCTTTTGGGCTCGTGATTATTGTAAGTACCAAAAGCATATTCTGAAATATGCATTCTCACCCAAAGTTCATTCATATAAAAAACACAATAAGAATCATTCAATGACGCTTTTCCATCTCTAATTGCTTTTATTTCTGTACCATAAAGCTGAATTCCTGCAGTATATTTATCTAGGATTTCGTAAAGATGATATGCCTTTTTATTTTTTATGTTTATCTTACCAGCCATTTTTAAACTTGTTCTTTAAAGAGCTGCAAAGGTAGTAAAAAAATATTATTTTAAACTTTAGCATACTATGCAAAAACAAGCATATAATCTTATTGCTGTTGTTGGGGCAACTGCTGGTGGAAAAACATCTGTTGCTACAAATTTGGCAAATATATTAAATGGAGAAATTATTAGTGCCGATTCGCGCCAAGTATACCGTGGAATGGACATTGGTACTGGAAAAGATTTAGCCGACTATAATATAAATGGAACAAATATACCATATCATTTAATTGATATTTTGGATGCCGGCGAAAAATACAATGTTTATCAGTACCAAAAAGATTTTTATAAATGCTTCGAAGATATTCAAAGCAGAGGAAAATTTCCAGTAGTTTGCGGTGGTACAGGGCTGTATCTTGAAGCTATTCTGAAGCAATATAAGCTAATTAAAGTGCCAGAAAACAGTGAGCTACGTGAGAATTTAATGGAAAAATCACTTGAGGAATTATCTAAAATACTTGAACAGTATAAAAAGTTACATAATTCAAGCGATACAGATACAAAAGAAAGAGCAATCAGGGGGATTGAAATTGAACAATATTATGAAAATTATCCTGAAAAAAAACTTAGATATCCTGAAATTAATCCATTGATTATAGGCGTTAAATTTGACAGATTATCGAGACGAAAGAGGATTACACAACGCTTACACGAACGATTAAATGAAGGAATGATTGAGGAGGTGCAACAGTTAATGAATAATGGCGTAGATAAGGAAACTCTGCTATATTATGGTTTAGAATACAAATTCATTACGCAATATTTAACTGGCGAGATGGAATATGAAAATATGATTCAAAAATTAGAAATTGCCATTCATCAGTTTTCAAAACGACAGCAAACTTGGTATCGAAAAATGGAACGACAAGGCGTGAAAATACATTGGTTAGATGGATATATGCCTATTGAAGAAAAAATTAATCGAATACAAAGTCTTTTTGCTCAGTAAATTATTCATTTTATTCATTTTTTTTTCAAAAAAAATGATTTTTTCTTTGGCAATATAAATCAAATTTCTACTTTTGCACCGCTCAAGGAGAGGTGGGTGAGTGGCTGAAACCACCAGTTTGCTAAACTGACGTACCTATTACTGGTACCGGGGGTTCGAATCCCCCTCTCTCCGCAAGTCCTTTAGGAGTAGCAAATTTTGGAAAAGACCAAAATATTGAGCAAAACAGTTTCGGGGTGTAGCGTAGTCCGGTTAGCGCACCTGCTTTGGGAGCAGGGGGTCGCAGGTTCGAATCCTGCTACCCCGACATTAAAAGCCTAGTACTTAAAGTGCTAGGCTTTTTTGGTTTCGCTTTTATTACCGCCTAACTTTTTATAATAATTATCTTTTATATAATAAATGACTAAAACTATAGAGTTGTATTCATTAAGTTAAACAATACTGCATACAATTAAATTTTAAGTAGTAGCGTTTTAATTTTAAGCTTGCAACTTAATTTTATAACTTGTAGTTTTACACTAACGAAAAAGGGGAAAATGAACACACATGAATTAGCAAATTTGATTGTTTATCTAGCGATTAAGGTAGATAACTTGTATATCACTAAATTGCTTAAATTGTTGTACTTAATAGATGAGACATCCGTTAAAAAAACAGGATTTCCATTAACTTGGTTGGACTATAAGGTTTATAAGTATGGTGCTGTTTGTACTGATGTTTATCAAGAATTAACTTTTAATAGAGGCGAAAAATTTAAAGAATATTTTGAAGTTATTCAGGAACGAAATGGTCAATTAATAAAGCATATTAGAGATTTTGATAAAAATGAGTTTTCTGAATATGATTTTGAAATTTGTAATGAAATTATAAATTTATATGCACATTTAACGTCTAATGAGCTTGTTGAGTTATTACACAAACCTGATACGCTTTGGAGTAAGGCAGTAAAAAAACATAATATTGTTTTTAATGAGTTCAACGATAGCAACCATACAATTAATTTTTTAAATTTAATTTCAAACAAACCTCAATTAAAAAATAATTACGAAACAGTAAAAGCAAGTATTGACTTTAGAAAAGAATTGACTTCTAATGTTTAAAAAAGGCAACATCCTACATATTCCAAAATATCGTTTTAATGATGGAGAAATAAAACATACAGGTAAATTTTTAGTAATTCTATATAATGATAATAATGTAAGTATTGTAGCGAGCCTTACCACTTCAAAAAATCATATTCCTGATATAGACTTAAAGACAGGCTGTATTGATGTTCCAGACAAACAAATACATTGCTATCATTTTCCTAAAAATAAAAAAAATTGTCAAAATGATTTTTCTTTTGAGCTTAATACATTTGTGTATTTTTTAAGTAACATTTTTAAAGAGCAAATTTCTTATTACGAATCAATGTATAACTCTAAAATAGAGGTAATAGGAACATTATTACTTGATGAATATAGAGATATTTTATATTGTGCTTATAAATCAAAATATTTAAAAATGAATATTAAATATTTATTAGAGAAGCAGCTAAATGAACTTTATAATGCTGAATAATAGCTGATACGTTTTTGTATTAGTGGTTTTGGTTGCTTTGCTGTGGCCAATTATTATAAAAACAATGTACGAAGTATATAATATTAAAGACGGTAGTTACGGAGCTATCGTATTGGTGTACAAAAAATGAGTTTATCTGTTGTGCTCATTTGTGCTGATTAGGCCGAGCCGGTCCCGATAAACTCATTTTGTAAGAACACAAATTTACATTCAAATTACGAATAATCAAAAACTTTTAACAGTCTCTTGCTGCTTTGCTGTAGTCTGGAAATAAAGGAACTGACTCACATAAAAAGGTTGTTGAGCAAGAATTATTTTTCAAATTTTCGGTATTAAAAAACAGAAAATTAGTATGTCAAAAATTTATGCATAATCCTCAACTTTATCATGTTAGCCATGATAAAACCATAAATATAAGTGAACTTACTATTGAAAAACACGATTTTACTTTTATCAATCGTTTTAAAAAAACAAATAAAGCTGCATTTTATTATTGGCAAATGTTTGTAGAAATGAGTGAATCTTAATTTTTATTTAGATATTTTACAAATATACT
>DAOVUO010000492.1 GCA_030632545.1 Bacteroidales bacterium | reverse complement strand
TTGGTAATTAGTAATATTCATTAACGGATTGAAAACAATGTTGCCAATCGAGTAGGCGGCTAACTATAACACGATAGTAGGTTCTCATCTCACGCCACATTCAAAATTACAGCTTTCGACCACTGCTTAGTATTATAGATTTGTGCGGTTTCCCGTTTTAGACGCGAGTAAACAATAAGCGCAGCTATGCCCAAAATTTAGTGAAGTATTGCTTTTAAACTAGTATTATTCCTTATTTCCAAAGGCTAAGTCGCCCGCATCGCCTAATCCTGGAACAATATACGATTTTGATGTAAGTTCGTCATCAATTGCACCCACCCAGAGTTCAATATTTTTATTGCTAAGTTTTTTACGAACATGATTAACTCCTTCTTTGCTTGCAATTGCTGTTACCAAGTGGACGTGTTTTGGGCTGCCTTGGTCGAGCATAGCTTCGTAGGCCAAAACTAAGGAAGCTCCTGTTGCTAGCATTGGATCTAGGAGTATAAGTACTTTATTGTCAATTTTTGGCGAAGAAATATGTTCAAATTCAATTGTAAAGTGGTTATCGTTATGATATTTTCGATAGGCTGAAATAAATGCATTTTCGGCTCTATCAAAATAGTTTAAAAAACCTTGATGCATTGGTAAACCAGCCCTAAGTACTGTGGCTAAAACTACTTGATCGTTTATTACATTCACTTGGGCTGTTCCAAGTGGAGTTTGAATTTCCTTTGGAATAAAATTTAGCTTTTTACTTATTTCATAAGAAAAAATTTCGCCTATACGCTCCAAATTACGTCTAAACCTCAATGGGTCTTTTTGTATATTCTCGTCACGTACTTCAGCTAAAAAATAGTTTAAAATTGAATTTTCCTTTCCTAGTTCATGTATCATAATTCTATTTTTTAAAAAGCTTTATTAATGGATGTAGTGTATTTTTTTTTATATGCCAATATTTTACTGGTGTTGCCCCAAATCCAGCAAAAAAATTTGCTATTCCTGGTATATTTGAACCTTCAAAATCAAGAATAATTGCTTTTTGAGCATTTTCTTCAATAAATTTATCAATAATTGTAAAAACAGCGCCACTTTCTTTTCCCTCTTGATTTACTGCATGTGCCAATAATATCACTCTTCCTGATGATTGAAGAATAAATGCAGAGGCTAGTAAGGTGTTTTTGGCTGAATAGCTTGATATAATTTGACCTTTACCTTTTCGGATAGCCTGAGATATGATTTTAGTAAGAATAAGATAATGCTCTTTTTTTAATTCCGGAACCAGTGGGCTAATCATTTCTTTGTAAAATTCGGTAAAACTAGCTACTGATATTCCTTTGATTACCGATAATTTATTTTTTATTGCTTTACGTAAGTTTCGTTTTGTATAATTAGAATAATTACTTTTGAGAATATCGTACTTTGGAGGTAAATCAAGCTCGTAGTTTATTCGTTCCATTTTATTGTAGAAAGTAGTAGACACCTTATTTAGTGTATTTAGATTCATTTCTACAAAGTTGTAGGGAATAAAGCCTAAAAAATAATCTACTAGTTCAATTGTTAATAAATGTGGCGTAAAAAGGCCTAATTGCTGTGTAAAATAGGGCTGATATACATAATTTATTAAATATTTTCTTTTAGCACATATTGGCATCACTATATCATAATCATCAGCAATAATTCCTTGCCATTCAGGGCAAACAATGTCTAAATACCAAGTTTCAGCGTAAACTATTGAATTAACCGACGCTCGAACACAATTATCCCATTTTATGAAGTTGATTTCTTTATTTGGAATAATTTTTATTTGCATTTAATAATTGGTTTAATTAACAATTTATACTCCTTGATCACTAAAACTAAAATATTTTTTGTCTGCCACAATTATGTGGTCTAAAAATTTAATACTAAATAATTCGGCTGCGCTACGTACTTTTTCAGTTAATTTAATATCCGCATTACTTGCTTCTGTGTTGCCCGACGGATGATTGTGGCAAATTATTAGTCCTGAGGCAGATTTTAAAATAGCCGGCTGCAATATTAATCGCACGTCGGCTACAGTTCCTGAAATTCCACCTTGACTTATTTTTACTTTATCAATAATTCTGTTGGCTGAATTGAGTAGTAAAACCCAAAACTCTTCGTGAGCTATATCGCCAAGTAATGGCTGAAAAAGTTCAAAAGCATCTTTACTACTATGAATTGTTTTTTTATTAATTACATCGCTTAGTTTTCGCCTTCTTCCAAGTTCTAATGCCGAAAGTATTGTAATTGCTTTTGCCTCACCAATACCATGAAATTTTTGTAAATCAGCCAAATTTAGTTTACCTAATTCATGTAAATTATTATCAACACTAGCTAAAATTCGTTTTGATAAATCAACTGCACTTTCTTTTTGACTTCCCGAACTAATTAAAATGGCAATTAACTCGGCATGACTCAAACTATTAATTCCCTTGTTCAACAGTTTCTCACGAGGTCTGTCGTCAATATCCCAATTTTTAATACTAATATTTGCGTCTAGTTTTTCCATTTTATATTAGGCTGTACCGATTGTGCTATACCTTTTTCAATTCCTTTTTTCCAGATGTCAATAATTCCGTAAAATTCTTTTACTTCATAATGCACTTTACTTATCCGAGCTAAATCAGTGCTAGTATTTGGATTTGATTTTTCAAATGCTCCAAACCGCTGTAAAAAAGCA
>DAOVUO010000493.1 GCA_030632545.1 Bacteroidales bacterium | reverse complement strand
GAAAACGATAGTGTATACATATATTTTAATGCCGCAGAGGGAAGCAAGGGGCTGATGGATTACACAGGAGAAATTTATGCTCACATTGGAGTAATAACCGACAATAGCACTTCTTCATCAGATTGGAAATATGTAAAAACCAATTGGGGCGAAAATACAAGCGAAACAAAACTTGAAAGAATTTCATCCAATATCTATTTACTTAAAATATTACCAAATATTACTGATTATTTTGGTGTTCCAGCAGGGGAAAAAATACTAAAAATAGCTTTTGTATTTCGTAGTTCTGACAGTGCTTTAGAAGGGAAAACCGATACTGGCGGCGACATTCTTTATGATGTTTATGAAGCTGGTTTAAATATTGTAATTAATTCGCCAAATACTAGCAAGTTAATATATAATGCCAACGACTCTGTGAGTATTGACATTGCCTCAAGCTATGCAGATTCTATGCAAATATATTTCGACAACACATTATTAATCAATACAGAAGATAGCATTTATAAGAAAAATATTATTGCTGGAAGTGCTGGAAATCATAAAATTAGAGTAAATGTTTATGGTGATAGCGAAGTAATAAACGATTCAGTAGGTTATTATGTAATGGGGGCTACTAATGTGGCTAATGTTCCTGCTGGAATGAAAAAGGGGCTTAATATTATTGACGGGAATACTGTAACAATGGTACTTTGGGCACCATATAAAGAATATGTATTTGTTATTGGCGATTTTAATAATTGGCTTCCAGACGAAGATTATTTAATGAACAGAGATGCTGATGGAGAAACCTATTGGCTGACAATTACGGGACTTGAATCAACAAAAGAATATATTTATCAATATTTAATTGATGGAGAAATAAGAGTTGCAGATGCTTACTCCGAAAAAATTAGTGACCCTTGGAACGACAAATGGATTCCATCATCTACTTATCCAAATTTAATACAGTATCCTGATGGATTAACCAATGGAATTGCCTCAGTACTACAAATACAGCAAGATATTTACGTTTGGGAAACAACAGATTTTCAGGCACCTGCAAACGAAGATTTAATCATTTATGAATTATTGATACGTGATTTCACAACCGAATCGGATTTAAATGCAGTTATTGAAAAGCTAAATTACATTGAAGATTTAGGTGTAAATGCTATTGAATTACTGCCTCCATCTGAATTTGAAGGAAATGATAGTTGGGGCTATAATCCATCGTTCTATTTTGCATTTGACAAAGCTTATGGGCCTAAAAATATGTACAAAAAATTTATTGATGAATGTCATAAACGTGGAATCGCAGTTATTCAAGACATTGTACTTAATCACTCGTACAGCCAAAGTCCTTTAGTTCAAATGTATTGGAATGGTAGCAGCGTTACACCTGAAAATCCATGGTATAATGTGACATCACCAAATACTGCTTATAGCTGGGGTTATGATTTCGACCATGAAAGTAACGCAACAGTAGAGTTTATGGACAGTGCATTGCAATTCTGGTTACAGGAATATAAAATAGACGGCTATCGTTTAGATTTTGTAAAAGGTCTTACAAATACGCCTGGTGATGGTGGTGCTTATGATGCAGCTCGCATAAATATCACGAACCACTATTACGAAGCAGCTAAGGAAATTAATCCTAATGTATATTTTATACTCGAATTATTTGCTGATAATACAGAAGAAACTCAACTTTCTGGCAAAGGTATGATGATTTGGGGAAACATGAACCATAGCTATTTAGAAGGTGCAATGGGCTATAATTCAGGCTCAGATTTTTCATGGATTTCATATCAAAAAAGAGGATGGTCAGATCCGCATTTAATTGGTTATGCCGAAAGTCATGATGAGGAACGACTTATGTTTAAAGTCCTTGAGTATGGAGATGATTATTTAAAAGATAATTTGTGGTTTGCTTTGCCTAGAGCTGAACTATCAGCGGTTTTCTTGCTTACAATTCCAGGCCCAAAAATGATTTGGCAATTTGGCGAAATTGGCTACGATTACAGTATAGATTACAATGGTAGAGTGGGGAGAAAACCCGTAGTTTGGGAATATTTTGATGATAATTCGAGAAAAAGACTTTATCAAGTATATGCCGCATTGAATAAATTAAGAACAGAAAATGCAGTTTTTTCAACTCGCGAATACGAGCTTGATGCAAGTGGGTCGATAAAAACGGTGCATTTACATAGTACCGAGATGGAAGTTGTAGTAGCTGGAAATTATTCAATAGAGAAACAAAGCATTAGCCCAAATTTTGCAAGTACAGGCTATTGGTACGAATATTTTACAGGCGACTCAATAAACATTGAAGACGTAAATATTGCAATAGATTTTGAAGGTGCTGAGTACAGAATTTATACTAACGTAAAGCTATCTACACCTGATTTAGTTACTGCTCTGAGCACAAGGCAAACTGATTTTGATTTTTTACTATATCCAAATCCAGCAAAAGAGCTTTTGAGAATACAATATGGTGAACAGAAAATAAATGAATTACAGATTTTTTCTTTGGACGGGAAATTAGTGCAAACTAAAGAAAATCTACCAAGCTATCAAGCTGAAATTAATACAAGTAAGTTAAAACCAGGAATGTATATCTTGCGAATTATTCATGGACAAGGAATTAGTACAAAAAGTTTTTTCATACAGTAATTCTAGGGATT
>DAOVUO010000462.1 GCA_030632545.1 Bacteroidales bacterium | reverse complement strand
GCTTTAGCTCATGTTGCCTCTGCTGAAGGAATTACTTGTATTGAAAAAATTGCTGGATTAAATCCAACTCCAATTCGTTATGATAATATTCCGGGTTGTACATACACAGTTCCTGAGGTGTCTTCGGTTGGAATGACAGAAAAACAAGCAAAAGAAGCTGGTTATGAATTGAAAATAGGAAAATTTCCATATTCTGCATCAGGAAAAGCCAGTGCGGCTGGAACAAAAGTAGGTTTTGTAAAGCTAATTTTTGACAAAAAATACGGTGAATTACTAGGTGCGCACATGATTGGCGGCAATGTTACCGAAATGATTGGGGAATTAGTAGTGGCACGTAATCTGGAAACAACAGGACATGAATTAATAAAATCCATTCATCCTCACCCAACTATGGCAGAGGCTATTATGGAGGCAGCTGCGGCAGCTTATGATGAAGTAATTCATATATAATAAAGAAAAGAGGCTCTTTTGAATAAAATTATTGATAGTAATTATTATAATAGTTCCCCGAACAATCAGGGAACTATTGTTTAAAGTTATTCAAAAAACACTTTAATACCTGCTTTATAGTTTTTTACGCTACCATCTTCTCTATAACGTTCATAGGCCATCATTAAGCCTTTTACTTCTTTATAAAATTTTAAATTTTGCTCATCAAAATACCAATCTTCAATAAATTGTAGCTGACCAATTCTAATCCGCTCAAATTCCTTTTCAAACTTTTGAACGGCTTTTATACTCATTTTTTCATCAGTAAAATAATCATAAGCAATTAATCTTTCTTCATAAATTGCTTTAAAAATACTATTTCCTAATGCTTCTGGACTAGTGTTTTTCAAACAATTACGTGTCCATTCCTCATCATCTGAACTAACTCTAAGTTTTACATCATATATAATTTCCTTTGCTACCTCAAAAGCAATAACGCTATCGCCACCCATAGTTAACTCAACAGTTTGTGTTGGTTTTGGTAAAGCTATTGGTTCAATCTCCTGATTACATGCATAAAAAAATGCAATCAAACTCAATAAAAAAAATAATTTCCTCATTTGCTTGTTTTTAATAATTTATGATTCTCTAATATATTCCAATTTTCGGCCTCTATTCTTTGTATCTACAATATTATTCTCATAAATAATTCGTCCATTTACTATGGTCATCCACACTTTTGAATTAAATACTTCACCTTCCATTGGCGACCATGCGCACTTATACAAAACATTTGACTTGTCAACAGTCCACTGCTTTTTTAAATCAATAATTGCAAAATCTGCATAATATCCTTCTCGAATAAAACCACGTTTATCAATTTTAAATCTAATTGCAGGATTATGACACATTTTTTCCACAATCTTTTCAAGCTTTATTTTATTTTGTTGATAAAATTCGAGCATCGCAACTAAAGCATGTTGTACCATAGGGCCTCCCGAAGGCGCATTCCAATAATTTCCTTGTTTTTCATCCCAAGTATGGGGCGCATGGTCGGTAGCAATAATATCAATTTTATCATTAAGCATAGCCTCAAAAAGAGCTTTTCTATCGTTTTCTGATTTTACTGCTGGATTCCATTTTATTAAACTTCCTTTTGTATCGTATTGAGAATCATTAAACCAAAGGTGATGCACACAAACTTCGGCGGTTATATTCTTTTCGCTCAATGGTATATCGTTTTGAAATAACTCCATTTCTTCGGCTGTGGATAAATGCAAAACATGCAAATTTGCATTGTACTCTTTAGCCAATTCCACTGCAAGTGAACTAGATAAACTGCAAGCTTTATTACTTCTAATCTTAGGGTGATATTTAAAAGGCATTTCATCGCCATATTTTGCTCTAAAATCAGTTATATTTTGACGAATTGTAGTTTCATCTTCACAATGAGTTGCTACAAGTAAAGGACTTTGCTCAAATATTTTTCGCAATGTTTGCTCATTATCAACCAACATATTTCCGGTTGAAGAGCCCATAAATACTTTTACACCACAGGCCAAGCTAGTATTTAACTCAAGTAATTGTTTGATATTATCGTTTGTAGTTCCAAAATAAAAACCGTAGTTGACTACTGATTGTTTTGCCCCAATCATTAATTTATCAATTAAAGTAGCCTCGCTAATAGTCTGTGGATTAGTATTTGGCATTTCTAAAAATGATGTAATTCCACCTGCAGCCGCTGCAATTGATTCTGAATGAATATTTGCTTTATGAGTCAAACCAGGTTCTCTAAAATGCACCTGATCGTCTATAATTCCTGGCAAAAGAAGCTTCCCCTCCAAGTCTACAATTCTCACATTTGACTCTTGTTCAGGTGCTTGGCCTATCCAGATAGTATGAATTATATCATCCTTAATTAAAACTGAGCCCTCAAACTGCTCATTTTCATTTACAATTACTGCATTTTTCAGAAGAATCATCTTATCAGTTTTTTGTTTTTACAAAGGTAGTAATTTTACTTTTTATACCGATTATGAACCAAGATTACCTGTAAACTTCATTGATATAAAATCAGCATCCTTTAAAAATTTCCAATAAAATTGATAACGAGCATGAATAATCCAGTACTGCTTTTTATTTATTCAATAGGTCTCTGGTGTTCGGGAAACTCTGGTATTAGTCAATTCAAATTTTATTGATTATCTTTTACCAAAATTAATAAACAATGAAAAAAATAACCTATTTAACGCTTATTCTCCTCTTTTTGAGCTCATGCGAAAATAAGCAACAACAAGCAATTATTGAAATTCAAGCAACTGAAAAAGCATTTGAAAAAATGATAGCTGAAGAAGGTCTGGCGGAAGCATTTTCATACTTTGCAGCCGATAGCGCAGTTAAAAGTTTTGGCGATACACTTATAATTGGCAAAAAGGGTATTAAAGATTTTTATAAAAATCAAACAAACAAAAACATTAGCCTCCATTGGATGCCAGATTATATTTATG
>DAOVUO010000033.1 GCA_030632545.1 Bacteroidales bacterium | reverse complement strand
ATCCGATGTTGCATGCGTTGGCTGAATGCTTGGAATTATATTATATTCCCCATATTTGTCAAAGTCGTTATTATTAACTATTTGCGAATGTTCTATTCGCCATCTTTTATCATTTTTTTGCTTTAAATGTTTTGCATAATAATGCAATACAAAGCGAACTGCTGAATCGCCAATAGCGTGTGTATTAACTTGATAATTGTTTGCATTTGCAAATGCACAAATCGAATCAAACACCTCATTACTTGTTAATTGCAAACCTTGTTCTAGGGGTTTGTCGGTATAAGGTTCGAGTAAAAGTGCACCTCTTGAACCTAAAGCACCATCAGCATACAATTTTATGGAGCGTACATTAAGTTTATCTGTTTTATAAATGCCATTTTTCACAAATAATTCTAAATTTGATTTAGTTGCGCTAAGCATTGCATAAATTTGCATTTCTAATTGTTTTGCCTTTTGCAAAGAGTCAATTAACATAATTAAATCATATTCTAAACCTGCGTCATCAACAGTTGTAAGTCCAACTTTAAAACATGAATCTTGTGCTTGCATTAAGGCTTTGATTTTCATTTCATTATTTGGGTCAGGAATTGTGTTGTAAATTAAATCAACGGCATTATCAATTAAAATTCCAGTAAGTTTACCATCTATAATTTTCACTTCGCCACCATCAATAGTAGTATTTTTATCAATTTTTGCTAATTCTAAAGCTTTAGAGTTAACAAGTGCTGCATGTCCATCAATTCTGATAAGAAAAACGGGCTTATTAGGAAATAGCTTATCCAGTTTGGTATTATCAGGAAATTCTTTTAGTTCCCAGTCGTTTTGATCCCAGCCTCTTGCTTCTAACCATGGATTATTTGGATTCTTACTATTAAAGTCTTGAATAATTTGAAGAATTTCATCAAAAGACTTTGTTTCCTTTAAATCAGCTCGTTTTATTAGATTTGTTCCATATCCATAAAAATGACAATGAGCATCATAAAAACCAGGATAAATATATTTTCCTTTTAAATCAATACTTTGAGTGCTAATGTATTTGTCTTTTATATCAGCATTCATGCCAATATCTATAATTTTTCCATTTTTAATAACCATAGCATTTGCTACACTAAAGCTACTGTCTACAGTATATATATTGGTGTTATATACTAATAAATCTGCACTTTGTTTAGATGTATTGCAAGAAAATAGGAAAATAATACTTAGGATTAATACAATATTTTTCATTTTAAAAATAATTTAAGTCTAGTTTTGTATAATATCGATAAAGATATGTATAAATGTTATAAGCTTCAAAGCTTATGGATTGTCTATTTATTATTTACTATTTATTATTTTGCTTTCGCCTGATAGTCTGGGATTTAGAGAGCTAGATTGAGTCTGATATTTTAATGGTTTCCCGATGTTAGTTGGCAGTAAACAATATCACAATCATTTTATTATTCTTATAATGTTTAATATATTGTAATTTAATTACTTTTGTGAGTAGGAGCATTTTTTATGGAAAAGGAATATTTGTGGGATGTTTGGTCGAAAATATTTAGAAAATATACGAGGGATGAGGATTTAATACTTTCGTATTTTGACAAAATAGTTTTAGCATATAAATCTAAAGAACGGTTTTATCATAATTTAACTCATATAAAGCATTTTATAGAGGGTTTACAACCTTATTTACATAAGACTAAAAATAGTGATTTACTAATTTGTGCTGCTTTTTACCACGATGTAGTTTACGAGTCGTTGAGAACTGATAACGAAGAGAAAAGTGCAAATTTAGCACGTGTCGAGCTTAAAGAATTAGGCATGGAAAGGGCTGATAGAATTAAAGTTATGGAATTAATTCGTAGAACAGCTAATCATAATAGAAAATTTCATGAGGATAGTTACGATGTACGTTTGTTTTTGGATGCAGATTTAAAAATTATAAGTGAAAGCTTAGACCGATATAAAAGTTATAGTGAAAATGTGAGAAAAGAGTTTATACGTATTCCAGATTTAATTTTTAACCAAAAACGATTAGCTTTTTTACAAAAAATGAGCGAGCAAAAAAATATATATTGTACCCCAGAATATCGAACAAATTTTGAAAGCTCAGCTCGTGAAAATTTGCAATGGGAAATCGAATATTTAGAATTAAAAATTTAAAAACATTAATTTAATATATAATGAATAAGCGCATAGCAGCAGATTTGAATTTTCAGGTCTGGCAAGTGGAGAATACTTTAAATTTACTTAAAGATTCTTGTACAATTCCATTTATTAGTAGATATAGAAAAGAAGCTACTGGTGATTTAGATGAAGTCCAAATAGCTGACATCCAGGATTTAAATCAAAAAATGCTTGATTTAGAAGCTCGTAGAGCGGCAATTTTAAAATCAATAGACGAACAAGGAAAATTAAGTGATGAATTAAAATCTAAAATTGAGAAAGCAACAACACTAACTCAACTCGAAGATATATATTTACCTTATAAACAAACTAGAAAAACACGAGCATCAATTGCCAGAGAAAGGGGATTAGAGCCACTTTCGAAGCAATTAATGCAGCAGAATTATATTGATATTAATGTTGTTGCTGAAAAATTTTTAAGTGATGATGTTCCAGAGATTAATGATGCCTTACAAGGTGCTAGAGATATTATAGCAGAATGGATTAGCACAAATGAATATACACGAAACTCTATTCGGAGGAAATTTGACTATGAAGCCGCTATTTCTTCTAAATTAGTAAAGGGGAAAGAAGAAGCTGGACAAAAATATAGAGATTATTTTGATTGGTCAGAGCCATTGCGTCGCTGTCCGTCGCACAGATTATTAGCTATTCGTAGAGCAGAAGACGAAGGGATTTTAAGAGTAAACATAGATATTGAAAAGGAAGATGCTTTAGACATTTTATCACAAAAATGGGTGAAAAATGAAACGGATGCTGCTAAACAAATAGAATTGGCGTGTAAAGATTCATATTCGCGCTTGTTAAAACCTGCAATTGAAAATGAATTTGCTAAAATGACAAAAGAAAAAGCTGATTTAGAAGCTATTCAGGTATTTAGTCAAAATTTACGACAATTATTATTATCAGCACCAGTAGGCGAAAAGCGAATTTTAGCTATTGACCCTGGTTTTAGAACTGGCTGTAAGATTGTTTGTCTGGATGAAAAAGGCGATTTGAAGCATAATGCTACAATATATCCACATCCGCCTCAAAATGATAGGAAAGGGGCAGGAGCAAAATTACGAGAATTTGTAGAAGCGTATAAAATTCAGGCAATTGGAATTGGAAATGGCACTGCTGGTAGAGAAACCAGAGATTTTCTTCAAAATGTTGGACTACCTAAGGAATTAAAGGTATTTATGGTAGATGAAAGCGGAGCTTCTATTTATTCTGCTTCGGCAGTAGCTCGAAAAGAATTTCCTGATTTTGACGTAACTGTACGTGGTTCAGTTTCAATTGGTAGGCGATTAATGGATCCATTAGCCGAATTAGTAAAAATTGACGCTAAATCTATTGGTGTTGGTCAATATCAGCATGATGTGGATCAATCGGAATTAAAAAAGAGTCTTGGTAGAGTGGTCGAAAATGCGGTTAACTTTGTAGGTGTAGATTTGAATACTGCAAGTGGCGAGCTTTTATCTTATGTTTCGGGTTTGGGTGAGCAGTTGGCGCAAAATATTGTTGAGCACCGTAAAATAAATGGCCTGTTTAAAAATCGAAAACAATTGTTGAAAGTGAAGCGTTTGGGGCCAAAAGCTTATGAACAAGCTGCTGGTTTTTTGCGTATTAGAGGTGGTGATAATCCACTTGATATGAGTGCTGTTCATCCAGAAAATTATTCAGTTGTTGAAAAAATGGCCAAAGACCTAGATTTTTCAATTTCCAGCCTGATGAGTGATGCTAAATTGACAAAATCTATTGATATAAAGAAATATATATCCTCAAAAATTGGAGAGATTACTTTAAAAGATATTCTGAATGAATTAACAAAACCAGGGCGTGATCCTCGACAAAAAGCTAATGATTTCCGTTTTGATGAGCGAATAAAAACAATTAATGACCTTGAGCCCGGAATGATTGTGATGGGAAAAGTATCAAATATTACTAAATTTGGTGTTTTTGTTGATTTGGGCATTAAACACAATGGTTTAATTCATATTTCTAATTTATTATCAGAATTTGTAAGTAATCCATTTGATGTTGTAGAGCTAAATCAGGAAATTACTGCTAAAGTAATGGAAGTAGATATGGTGCGAAATAGAATCCAGCTTTCAAGTAAGGGATATTTGACGAAGAAAAAGTAAAAAGGCAATATTTTTTAAAAACACACGCTCTGGCAGAATCAACAGAAGAAAAGTGTAACTTTGAAAGCGAATAAAGGAATTAAAATATTTGGCAAAAAAGAACAATAACTAGCAATTTGTAACTGGTTTATAATGGAAATTAGTATGAGTGATAAGAACGAAATAATACAAATTGATAGTGTTCAGAATAGGATTCTTACTATTCGAGGTATTCAGGTAATGCTTGATAGTGATTTGGCGGAGCTGTATGGTGTTGAAACAAAGAATCTTAATAGAGCTGTCAGTAGAAATAAAGAACGATTCCCTAGGAAGTTCAGATTTCAACTAACTCAAATAGAGTTTGATGAGTATAAAAAATCTTTGAGGTTCCATTTTGGCACCTCAAAAAGTGAGGATTCTTTAAGGTTGCAAATTGAAACCTCAAAAGAAAAAAGAGGTGGAAGACGATATCTGCCTTTTGTTTTTACCGAGCAAGGTGTATCAATGCTTTCTGCGGTTTTGCGTAGTGAAACTGCGATAAAAGTGAGCATTCAAATTATTGATGCCTTCGTGGAAATGAGAAAATTCATCTCTCAAAATGTAAACCTTTTTCAGAGGATAAACAATATTGAACAAAAGCAAATAGCCAGTGACATTAAACAAATTGAAACCGACAATAAAATTGATGCTGTTTTAGATGCCCTTGAAGATAAAAGCATAAAACCAAAACAAGGCATTTTTTACGATGGGCAGGTTTTTGATGCATACATTTTTATTGCCGACCTTATAAAATATGCCAAAAAATCTATTTTACTGATTGATAATTATATTGATGAAACCGTTTTGCAACTTTTTACCAAACGAAAGAAAAATGTATCTGTAACTATTTACACAAAAAATATTACAAAAATATTAAAACAAGATTTACTAAAACATAACAGCCAACACCCCAAAATAGAAATTGAAAAATTTGCCAAAGCTCACGACCGCTTTTTAATAATTGACGAAACCACCATTTACCACTTTGGGGCAAGCCTGAAAGATTTAGGAAAAAAATGGTTTGCATTTTCTAAAATGGATATAGAAGCTATTGAAATGATTGCTAATCTTAAAAACGGAGGCGGTGATGAGTGAGTGGAAGAAATTTAAGTATAAGATTTTGCGGAAGTAAATCCTACGGAGCTACTACCCAAAGGAACTCTTGCGAAAAAAATTGCAATGGAAGTTTTGCAGCCATTTACCAAGAAAATTTCATCATTTTAAGCAGAAGAATACAAAGGTGGTGTAAAGTTCAAAAATGGTGATACAAAAATGGCGAGGATTACACCAAGTCTTGAAAATAGAAAAACTTCTTTTGTTGATATTCTTAATGAAAATGAAAATGGTTTTGGGTCAACTGAATTTATTGCTTTTCGTGAAAAGGATAAAATTTATGACAAGCATTTTATTTATTATTTAGTGCTTGAAAGAAAACTTATAACATCCTTTTTTCATAAGATTCTATTCAAGTTCTTATATAAAAAAGAACTGAAATTACGAGAACTTGCTGTAATCTTGACTGAAAGAGTAAAAGCAAACGCATCAATAGACTGGACAATAAAAGAAAGTGTAAGAGCAAAATTGAAAGTAATAATAAAACGGACTTTGAGACAATTTGGATATCCACCAGATATGCAAAAATTGGCAACTGAAACCGTATTGAAACAAGCTGAATTAATTGCAAATGAGTTAACGGAATGAATAAGTCTACGCTCACAAAAAAGACTGCAAGAAGAAAACTTAATAAAGGCTCTGCGTAATAAGTAGAGTTTAGTAGCAGAAGTAATGCTAAACTTTCACATATCAAGCATCAAAATAAAATTTATGAGTCGGATAAGATTCGAGAATTTTGCTTATCAAAAAAACGACCTAACAAAGTACAATGGATTATTGTGTTTATTAAGCCGTTTGGTCTAAATGCTTGATTCTTCTTTTAGTTGTTGATTTCTATATTCGAGTATTTGGCTTCTACTTTAATACTTGCTTTTGTATTTGCATCTTTTCCTGCATATCCTTTTATGTAAAGCGATGTGTTCTCGCGAATATATTCAGTTGTTTTGTTTAAATCTACATCTATATCACCATAGCCAGCAGAACCTTCGAATTGAAAATTTGCACCTTCTAAAATATCAGCTTCAAATTTCCCATACTTGATAATTACATTTATAGCTGTAAAATCATTGGCTACTTCATCAATTTCACAATTACTATATTTTAGATTTAATTCAGCATATCGTCCAAGCTTTTCAATATTGTATTTAGCATATCTACCTTCAGTTATAACAATATTATTTACACTTTCAACATCAAATTGATTATCGTATTTTGAAGTAGCAACAATTGATTTTACTTCACCAATATCCCATCTTGAGTATTTACTTAAAATCATTAGTGCATAAGCCTTTTCAACATCTAGATTAGAGTATGATGCATTAATTTTAGCCCAATTAAGCTCATCAATATTTGCATCAGAATAAGCTAGTACAATAGTGTTTTTAATTTCTTCTTTTCCTCTGGTTAAATTATTTATATGTAAATGGCCATATTTTACATTAATATTTACTAAACCAGTTAATTCATTTATAAACATTGAGCCATATTTATTACTTAAATCTGCCTGTAATTCTTTAGGCATATTTACTTCGTAATTAATTTTAAATTTAGCTGATCTTGCCTTACAAATTGCACTAATATTAATGCTAGATGTGATTTCCGTTATTCCTGAAATTACATTTCCATTCTGTTCAAGTTTAATATCAATTTTATCAAAAATTTTCTCTGCACAAGATTCAGATCCGCCTTCTACCACAATCTCAACTTTTATTTGGACTTCATTTTTTCCCCATTCTTTGATTGTAAGATCACCATATTTATTCTGAATTTTTACAATGGAACTTTTATTTGACTTAAATGTTTCTTCGTAATTTTTTTTAAACTCATCTTGTGCATTCCCGTTAGATGGAAATACTAGTAGGCTTGCTATAAATAGAATTAATACTTTAGTTTTCATGATTTTTTATTTTAATTATTTACTCTTTCTACTTTAAAGACGAGTTATATTTTGCAACGCTGCATTTAGAAGCATAAAATTACAAATAATATGATTGTAAGTATAATGCTCGAAAGTTTTACTTATTTATTTTTAGATGTTTAGCAGTTTAATATTGAAAAGCATTTAGCTATATTTGACTAAAATAAATATTTGCTTTACCTTTAATGCTTTATTTAAACTGAATTCCTTTTAGGATTTCATAGAATGTGTTTTTATTTGATTCTCCACAAATGCATGTTTGAAAAATTAATGTAGTAAGGTAAAAAACTTATTATTAAGTTTATGCTTAAGTAAAATAGTTTTTGAAATTATGAAAAATAGACGTTTAGAATGGATTGTTATTGGAGTTTTGGCTACAGCACTTATTGCTAGTTTTGGTTTTTATTTTTATTCAATGAGTAAAAATAAAGAACTTTTGCCCGAACAGGCTGGTAATGAGGACGTAGAGCGTTTGATGACAGATTATTCTGAGCTTGAAGCTTCCTATAATAAAGCTATTGAAGAGATTGAATCTCAGGTGGAAGGAGGAGATATCGGAATTGATATTCTTAAACAAAATTTAACTCAAATATTAAGTGATATAAAAACTGAAAAGGACCAAATTTCTACGCAACGATATTCTAAAAATGCTGATTCTTTGCAATATCACACTGAGCAAGCACAGCAAATGAAAGATATGCTTAAAATGTCGAAAGAAGTTTTGGTTGAACGTTTGGCAGAGATGCAGCAACAAAATTCTAATTTACAAACATCTAATGACCGCCTTCTAACACGTAACGAAAAACTTGTTGGTAAAATTGAAAAGGTAAATACTTGGGTAGAAAAAGAGAAGGTGAAAAATCAAGGCTTAAATGCGCAGGTTATTAGAGTTGAATCTCGCATGAAAAAACTAGAGGAGCAGGGAGATTCGTCTAATGAGATGTTTACTAAACTAAAGGCTGAAAAACAATATTTTAGAGAAAAGCTTGAGGAAAGTAATACTTTAATAGAAGTGCAATCTGAAAAAATTGCTGAATTAGGTGTAATTGTGAAAAAAGTTAGTGTTGAATGCTATTTTATTTATCAAGAAGGAAATACTGAAGAGGAAGCTAAAATTTATTTAACTAATAATGGTATAGCAAAACGTTATACAAAATATTTTGAGACAGAGAAACCTAAGATACATTTTGATTTTTTGATTAATGACTATATGTTTGATGAAGGAAATGAAAGGGTTGATTTTAAGTTGTTTAACGAAAATGACATTGATCTTTATTCTACTTCTAAATCTGCATCCGTTGGAGTGTTGAGTTTTATAGTGCCACACCAGAATTTTAGACTTGGTATGGGGTATTTTATTACTTTATTTGCAGGATTAGATAATTTGCTGATTGATGAAAAGTATCAATTTAGAGTATCCAAATAACAATCATCAAGAATGAAAAATATTTTCTACTTGTTAATAAGCTTGATGCTAACAACAAATATATTAGCTCAAGAGGCTGAGTTCACTTCAATTCAGCTTCCTGATAGTATAAATACTATTAACGATATACATAAATCTGCGAGTGGAGATATTTATATTGCAACAAATCGTGGATTTTACAAATATTTTCCTAGTATTGACCAATTTGAGATAATTTTTAAATCAAAAGATTTAGAACAATTAAAAATTAATGTTATTCACGAATATACTGATAATTCGTTTTTTTTAGGAACGTACAGAAGCTCTGTTGTTTATCTTGATAATAAAAAGGAAATTAAAGAGTTTAGTTTTAAATATTTACTTGAAAAGGAGCAATTAATTACCGACTTAAATATTATTGATAAGGTTTTATATTTGACAACTTCCGAAGGTAATATAGTTATTTTTGATAAAAATACAGAGAAGTTTAGCCTACATTCGAGTCCCGTAAAATCAGAAATTAATGCTATTTGGAAGGATAAAAGTGAAACACTTTGGATAAGTTCAATGGAAGGTGTGTTTTATTATCAACAAAATGAGTGGTTGCGATTAAAGGGCTTTTTTCAGGCGTATGGCTTAAAAGTTAAAAGTGGCGAGTATTGGGTTATCGGTAGAGACGATGAATTTAATGCTAAAATTAAATATCTTTATAACTATGAAACTGAAATTCTTAAGAAAACTAAACAAAAATGGGCTGAGCTTGTTTTTCATAATTTGCCAAATAGTTTTTTAAGATTTAATGATATTGATTTTGATAGTCAAGGAATGATTTGGTTAGCCAGTAATATTGGGGTATTGAAATATGATCCTTTTACTGGATACAGTATATGGTATTCAAATGAAAAATATGAAAAATTTCCTTTCACCGAATCTTCTTATATATTAGTTATTAATGATAAAACAATTTTAGTTTCGCATCACAATAAATTTTGCAAAATTAGCTACCCCGAAAATTATTAATTGTTGTCAGATTTACTTTTAAAGTTAATTGGCTTAGCCTATGGGGATTCTGAATTTCAGTCCACGAAGCATTAAAACTTATAACAATAATAAATCAGCATTGAAACATAAAATTGAACCGCAATTCCAAAAAATCAATACTCAAATAGATTGCTTAATAAACTCATAACCATGTCCGTGTTGTGGTGCAGCGATGGGTGGCATTGCTCAAGTATAATAAAAATCACCGCAAGCTAACAACAGCTCTTGATACTCTTAATTTATACTCTCTTTGAAATAGCGCAACTACCGTACTTCTGCCTAAATCAAAGGGATTCTTATGTTTTCTACCCAAGCAAAAAGTTAATAAAAAATTTTAAGTTTACTGTTAAACATGAATTTTTGAAACAAAATGCTTCTTTAATTGTTCTAAGCCAAAAGTATAAGGAAACTTCCCCATGTGAAAAAATTAATCCAACTTTATTCTATACACAAATGAGCTTTGTTATATGGCATTCAGCTTTTTATTATTGTTTTTTTTAGTATCTTTGGTTCTGTTGTATTCGATATGGCTCAATAGTGCATAGAATAATTAATTGTTAAGTTTAATCGCAAAATCAGAGTAGCAAGAAACTGAAAATAGAATGCAGATGAAAAATAAATTATCGGAAAGAGATATATGTACAAAATACATTACACCTGCATTAGAAAAAAACGGGTGGAATAAAATGACCCAATTATACGAAGAAGTCTCATTAACAGACGGACGAATAATTGTAAAGGGGAAATTATACACCAAAGCCAAAGCAGTAAGAGCTGACTATGTTTTATACTACAAACCCAATATTCCGATAGCAATTATCGAAGCAAAGGACAATAAACATTCTGTGAGAGCAGGAATGCAACAAGCACTAAAATATAGAAAATATTTACAAGACGTTCCGTGTGTTTACAGTTCAAACGGAAATGCTTTTATCGAACACGATTTTACACAATCAAACGGAGTAATAGAAAGAGAAATAGCTTTAAATGAATTTCCAAGTCCCGAAGAACTTTGGAAAAGATACAAAAAACTGAATAATATTGAAAATGACAAAGTTGCAAAAATAGCCGAACAAGATTATTTTTACGACCCAACAGGGCGAAAACCAAGATATTATCAGCAAATTGCAATTAATAGAATAGTAGAAGCGATTGCAAAAGGACAAAAAAGAATTATTCTTGTTCTGGCAACAGGAACAGGAAAAACTTATGTAGCATTTCAAACAATTTACAGACTTTGGAAAAGCGGAGCAAAAAAACGTATTCTTTTTCTTGCCGATAGAAACGCACTTTTAAGGCAAACAAAAACAGGAGATTTTAAACATTTTGGCGAAGCATTGACAGTTATCAGAAAGAAAAAAATTGATAAATCCTATGAAATTTATCTTGCACTTTATCAAGGTTTGACAAATTATGATGAAAATACAGATGCTTACAAACAATTTACGCCCGATTTTTTCGACCTTATTGTTATTGACGAGTGCCACCGTGGAAGTGCCAAAGAAGATAGTGCATGGAGAGAAATTTTGGATTATTTCAAAAATGCAACACATATTGGTTTAACAGCCACACCAAAGGAAACAAAAAAAGTATCGAATATTGATTATTTTGGCGAGCCAATTTATACTTATTCACTAAAACAAGGAATTGATGATGGTTTTCTTGCACCATATCAAGTTATGCGAGTTGGAATAGATATTGATTTGGAAGGCTGGCGACCCGAAGATGGAAAAACAGACAAATCGGGAGATATTGTAGAAGACAGAGAATATAATAGAAGAGATTATGATAGAAATTTAGTAATTGATGAGAGAACACAAATAGTTGCTAAAAAAGTAACTGAATTTCTGAAAAATACCGACAGAATGTCGAAAACAATAATCTTTTGCGTTGATATTGACCATGCTCAACGTATGCGACAAGAATTAATAAACCTGAATGCAGATATTTACTCAAAAAATAGTAAATATATTATGCAAATTACAGGCGACAATGAAGAAGGGAAAGCAGAACTTGATTATTTTCAAAAAGAAGAATATCCATATCCTACACTTGTTACAACCTCTAAACTACTGACAACAGGCGTGGACGTGCCAACTTGTAAAATCATTGTTCTTGATGCAAATATCAATTCAATGACCGAATTTAAGCAAATTATAGGACGTGGAACTCGTTTAAGCAAAGATTACGGCAAATATTATT
>DAOVUO010000548.1 GCA_030632545.1 Bacteroidales bacterium | reverse complement strand
GAAGCTGTTGGACATAGGGTTACACATGGAGGTGAAAAATTTACGAAAAGTGCTTTTATTACAGATGAAGTAATTAAAGATATAGAAGGTGTAAGCGACTTAGCACCTTTGCATAACCCCGCAAATCTTAAAGGAATTTATGCAATGAAGGCATTATTGCCAGGAATTAATCAGGTAGCAGTTTTTGATACATCATTTCACCAAACAATGCCAGATTATAGTTTTATGTATGCTGCACCATATTCGCTTTACAAAAAGTATGGAATACGTAGATATGGTTTTCATGGAACAAGTTACAGATATGTATTAAAAAGAGTTTCCGAATTTACGGGAGATGATTTTACTAAAAAGAAAGTAATTATTTGTCATTTAGGGAATGGAGCTTCTTTAGCAGCTATCAAAAATGGTAAAACTGTTGATACATCAATGGGTTTAACGCCAGTAGAAGGATTAATTATGGGAACTCGCTCGGGCGATTTGGATTTGGGTGTTTTGCTGTATATAATGGAAAATGAAGAGATTGGCTTAGAAGCTGGTCGAACTATTATTAATAAGCACAGCGGAATGCTTGGTATTACTGGTATTTCTTCTGATATGCGTGAAATTGAAGAAGCTGCCAAAAATGGCCACAAAAGAGCTGAGTTAGCATTAAATATGTATAATTACAGAATTAGGAAATATATTGGATCTTATGCTGCTGCGATGGGTGGTTTAGATAGTATTATTTTTACTGGTGGTATTGGCGAAAATGCTGATACAACACGTCGTGGTGTGGTAAAAGGCTTAGAATTTTTAGGTGTTAAACTAGATGAATCTAAAAATGGCGGTTTAAAAGGAATAGAAATGGATATTAGTGATGAAGATGCAAGAGTTAAAACATTTGTAATTCCAACAAATGAGGAGATTATTATTGCTCAGGATACTCAAAGTATTATTACTAATAAATAATTATTAAAAGCGGTTGATTTAATTTAATTAACTGCTTTTTTATTTTAATCTTATGATAAAAAAAATTGAAGACTTATATCATTTAGCTAAAAATCAAACAAAAAAAAAGAAATTGGTTTTAGCCGTTGCCCAAGACGAACACTCTTTTGATGCAGTTTATAAAGCTTATAAAAATCAAATTATTGATATGATTTTAGTAGGTGATGCCCAGCAAATTAATGATATTGCATCAAAAAAGAATATTATTATTCCAGAAAATCTTATTATAGATATAAAAGACAAGGCCGCTGCTGTAAAAGAGGCTGTTAGCTTGGCTAGGAAAGGTCAAGCAGATATATTAATGAAAGGAAATGTACCAACTGCAACACTTTTGCGTGCAGTTTTAAACAAGGAATGGGGATTAAAAAAGTCTAAAGTTCTTTCGCATTTTGTTCTTTTTGAAATTCCAAATTATCATAAATTGCTTGGATTAACAGATGTGGCAATGAATATTGCACCTGATTTGGAAGCCAAAATTGGGATACTTAATAATGCAGTTCCTTTTATGAATAAAATAGGTATAAAAATACCTAAAGTAGCACCAATTGCTGCTGTTGAAGTGATAAATACAGTAATGCAGCCAACTATTGATGCCGCAGCTCTTTCAAAAATGAGTGATAGAGGACAAATTCCAAATTGTATAATAGATGGTCCACTTGCTTTTGATAATGCAATAAGTAAGGAATCGGCTGAACATAAAGGAATTAAAAGTGAAGTGGCTGGAGATGCTGATTTACTTCTAGTACCTTATTTAGAGGCGGGGAATATACTTTATAAAACTTTAACTTATTTTGCCAATGCACGTTTGGCTGCGGTAATTTTAGGTGCAAAAGTCCCTATAGTATTAACATCACGCTCCGACTCAGAAGATGCAAAATTGAATAGTATAATGTTGGCCAGTTTAGGCTAAAAAATTGAATATATGGTAGCAGAAATGGAACATTGGCAAAACGAGTTTGAAATAATTAGAATTTTAGCTATTAATCCTGGCTCAACATCAACTAAAATTGCTGTTTATCAGAACACAAATCCAGTATTT
>DAOVUO010000184.1 GCA_030632545.1 Bacteroidales bacterium | reverse complement strand
GATAATACTGTCGTGCTAAATAAAATTGCTCAGTTTTTTGATAGCTTTGTCCGATTAATGTCAGTAAATTAATGTAATTCCAATCATATAGCTTAAAATCAGATGATTGCGCAAGATGCTTTTCGGCTATTAGATAATACTTTAAAGCTGTACTTTTTGAGCCACCAAATATTTTTGGCGTATAGAACTGAATATTAGCATATTCCAAATGCGCTCTATAATTACTAGAATCATGAGCAAATGCTTCATTTATAAAGTCCTGGATTTGTGATGCTAAAAATGGTGCTTTGTAAGGACTAATTCCAATTTCAAAACCGATAAAAGCCGATTTATATGAATAAACTAAAGTTTGATATTTAGGATACTTTTCTAATAAACTAATATTTTTTCTTGCACTTAGCAATACTTGCTCTGCTTCTGCTTTTCTTGTATTTCCAATACAATAAGCAATATATCCATATTGATAATTTACTAATTCTGCAATTTGCTCAGGATTTTTTGATTTCTTCGCTTCAATTTCTAAAATTAAAGTTTTCCAATTATCCATGTCCTCATTTATATAGCAATCAAAAAATAAGGCTTTATAATCTTGTGCAAGAGAAAACATACATATAATTAGAAATAATAAAGTTAAAAATATGACTTTCATTTTAATACAATAACTTAGTTATAAACAATAATCCCTAGTTTTAAGAAAACCGATTTAAAACTTTATGAAAGCAGCATTTGACAAACACCTAAAAAATATCAGGTCTAGTTTATGTATTCTGTGTTTAAAACATTTCTTATAATTAGCATCGGCGTTTATGCAGATGTATAAAATGTATTGATAATTACCAGCTCATATCTTTTAAGCAAAAATATATAATTGTTTTTGGTTAAAGCCAATTGATTTGTCGTATTTGTTTGCACTGCATAAATTCCGTGGCTAATGATTTACGAGTATGGTATAAAAAAATAACATTCAATCAAGTAAAACAAAACGCAATATTATTTTTCATACATGATATTTTCTGTATAATCAGTCTAAGAATACCAAAACATTAACCAAAATCTTTAACAAAGAGATTATTTACTCGCAACTAAATAATAATAGTTCGTTTATTTTTCATAAATTACTGAAATTCATAGATTTACTAAATTTTATTTTGCCGACTATATTCCTTATAATTAACTGATTACAATTTTGAAACAATAAATTTAGTAAATCTTAACGAACCATTGAAATAAGGAAACAATTAAAAAATTGGACCCAAGCATTGATAAAGAATAAATAGTCAATACACAAAAATAGTCAACTAAAACAATCTTTTCCACCAATTTCCAAAACGATTCCAAAAACCAGGTTTAGTTTCACTATTAATCTCTTTTGCTTTATCTGAATTATTTTTATTTGAACTTTCTTTAGTTCCCTTATCTATTTCCACAAGTTTACTTTTTAACTCCTCAAGTTGAGAGTCCTCGATATTCGTAAATTTAAGTTTGTCTTTTTCAACATCAATAAAAATAATTTTATCAGCAACAACCTCTTGTCTCAATATTCTTTCCGAAAGCTCATTAAGTACATTTCGCTGAATGCTTCGTTTTACTGGCCTTGCACCAAATTGCGGATTATATCCACGTTTTGCAATCCAAGCCAAAGCTGCCGAATGATACTCCAAACGAATATCATTTTTCGTAAGTTTTTTAATTAATGAATTAAGCTGAAGCTTTGCAATTTTCTTTATCTGCACATAAGACAAAGGCATAAATAGAACAATCTCATCAATACGATTCAAAAATTCTGGTTTCATATTTTTCTTCAACTCAACAGAAACATCTGCTTTAGTTTTAGCAATAACTTTTGCCACATTATTTTTATTCAGCAGTTTAAAATTCTCGTTAATTTTATCAGAACCTGCATTTGAGGTCATTATAATAATAGTATTTTTAAAATTGACCGTTGTTCCACTACTATCAGTTAATCGCCCATCATCTAAAACTTGTAATAAAACATTAAAAGTATCTGGATGTGCTTTTTCAATTTCATCAAACAAAACTACTGAATATGGCTGACGCTTAACAGCTTCGGTTAATTGTCCGCCTTCTTCAAAACCAACATAGCCAGGAGGAGGCCCATACAAACGTGCCACAGCATGCTTTTCCATATATTCCGACATATCCAAACGAACCATTGCATTTTCATTATCAAATAAAAATTCGGCTAAAGCTTTTGCAAGTTCAGTTTTTCCAACACCAGTTGTTCCTAAAAATATAAATGAGCCAACTGGCCTTTTTGCATCGCTCAATCCAGTTCTACTTCTACGAACAGCTTCCGAAACTGCTCGAATTGCATCTTTTTGACCAATTACTCGTTTTCCTAATTCAGCCTCTAAATTTAATAATTTTTCTCGCTCACTTTGTAACATTTTATTTACAGGAACACCAGTCCAATCAGCAACAATCTCAGCTACAGCATCTTTATCAACAATCTCTTTAAAAATCACAAAATTTTCTCGCTCAGATTCAAGTTCAGCATTCAAATTTGCTAATTCCTCTTTTGCCTTTTTTAAATCTTCGTATTCTAATTTTGCTAAAGTCTCAAAATCATCTTTATTTTTAGCATTCTTTGCTTCTTCTTCTAATTTTGCAATTAACTTACGATGCTCCACAATTTTATCAATATAGGCTTTTTCACTTTCCCAAGTAGCACGCAATTTGCTCCTTTCATCGCTTAGTTCAGCAATTTTATGGTTCATATCATCCAAATGCTCCGGATTATTTTCCTTTTTTAAAATCTCACGCTCCAATTTCAATTGATCAATTTTGCGCTCCACTTCATCAATTTCACTAGGCAAACTCGTTAATTCTAAACGAACTTTACTGGCAGCTTCATCCAATAAATCCACAGCTTTATCTGGTAAAAATCTCTCAGTAATATATCTGGCCGAAAACTGAACTGCGGAAATAATGGCCTCGTCTATAATACGAACTTTATGAAAATTCTCATATTTTTCTTTAATTCCACGCAAAATACTGATACACTCTTCTTCTGATGGTTCATTAATTAAAATAGTTTGAAATCTACGTTCAAGCGCTTTGTCTTTTTCAATATATTTTTTAAACTCAGAAGTTGTAGTTGCGCCAATAATTCGTAAATCGCCACGAGCCAAAGCAGGCTTTAATAAATTGGCAGCATCCATTCCACCACCGCCACCACCAGCACCAACAAGCATGTGCATTTCATCAATAAATAAAATTATTTGTCCGTTTGATTCTTCAATTTCTTTTATTATATCTCTAAATCTTTGCTCAAACTCACCTTGCTTAGATGCTCCTGCCATAAGCGAGCCTAATTCTAGAGAATAAATTTGCACACCTTGCAAATCTTCAGGAATATCATCCGAAACAATTCTAAGAGCCAAGCCTTCAACAATAGCTGTCTTCCCCACCCCTGCCTCACCAATAACCAATGGATTATTTTTTCTTCGGCGAGTAATAATCTGTAAAATTCTACGAATTTCGTCACTTCGGCCAATAATTGGATCAATTTTATTCTCTTTTGCTAAACGAGTTAAATTTGAAGCATACAGCTCAAGTGCTTTAAATTCACCAGTTTCAGTATTAATTACTTGACTTCCACGTAATTTTGCTATTGCTGCTTCCAAACTATTTGAATTAATACCTTTTTTATTCAACATTTTAGCAACTGCATCACCGGTAAGTAAAATCCCAGAAATAATATGTTCTACAGAAATAAAACCATCACCAATATTTTTTGATATTTTAAGGGCTGCGTTTAAAGACTTTTCAACTTCTTTAGAAACATCCATTTTTTTTGCTTCGTTTAAAACTGAATATTGAGAAATAAGTCTATTAACCTGAAAAAGTATTTGTTTGGTTTGAATATTCAAATTCTGAAACAAAAATGGAGCGACAGATTTGTCTATTTCCAAAATTCCTTTCAGCAAATGACCATTTTTTATTTCGCTATGCTTATTATCCTTAGCTATTTGAGATGCACGTTTTAAAGAATCTTGTGCTATTTGAGTAAAATCACTATAATCCATATTGATAAATTTTCAGGGAATTTACAAAAAAAAAATGGCTCAACATAAGTTGAACCGAAGAATTATACATTGAGAATTACTATTTTGCTGTTTAATAGGAAATTTCTTATTGAATATTAAGTTCTTGAATATCCAAAGTGTCAATTGCAGCGGCATAGCCCCCCCATATTCCTAAACCATTTTCAATGTTTGAAAAAACACTCGAAGGTGAAGCAAATGGATTTCCACCTGAACTTCGTTGTGTTTCCACAGATTTCCAAAAAAGATAGGTTTCCACATCTAAAGAACTAATTTTAATTACAGCCTTCTGCCCTACTTTATACATAAATCGTGATTGATCACTATAATCAATTTCAACAGTATCAGATGCAGCACCCTCAGTTCCAGTCATTCCTCGATATGTTGGAAATTGAAATAATTGTCCATTCAAAATTTTGTCATCTAAAATTGAACTATACGGATTAAGAAAAAAACTATCCTCTTCCAAAACCATCCCATAAATTTTATAATAATTATTTTCTCCAGCAGGATCACTAAAGTAAACCCATATATAGCCTAAGCTATCTTCTGCAAATTCTTTTTCGCCCTCAAATACCAGACTATCAATCGGAACTAAATCAGGAATACTTGTTGTAGAATATAAAGTATCATTCTGATGAATAATTTGTAAATCATAGCTTTTTCCATACTCACCAATTATTTTATTGCTACTATAAAAGGCAAAAGGAAACTGAGTTGGATTAAAAAGAAAATCTAAAGTATCAGTAATACTTCCGTTACTCACAATTACAATTGCATCTAAAACTAGTAGTGATGACAAGGAATTTAGATCTACTTCATCAAAATAAGGTGAATTTTTTGTAAGAATTACATAAGGTGCTTTGCCAGATTCAATATAGCCTTCAACCACTAAGCCCTCTGTTGGCTTTGGAATGGTAACAGTAATATCTTTTTCGCAAGCAGCAATCAATAAAATAAAACTAATCAATAAAATATGGTAAATGCGCATTAGATTTGATTTTTTTCAGAATGCACAAAGCTAAGAAATATTAAAATGATAAAACTTAATTTTTGCATAAAAACACGGAAAAACTATTTCGTCAATTTATCTATTAATTCCTTGTTTTTAGTTTCGATTGAACTAAAAATATCATTTTCAAATTTTTCAAATTCATCTACACCGATACTAAATTTTATTTTTCTGTTTTCAAGCATGTGAATAAAATCACACATATTTGTAAGTGTTTCAATTATATGCGAAGTAATAATTATAATTTTCCCCTTTTCCTTTAATTTCAGTAAAATAGACCGAATAATTCTACTTGTTTCAATATCAAGTCCATTGAATGGTTCATCAAGTATCATTATTTCTTTGTCCAATTTCAGAATTCCAAACAAAGCGAGCTTCTTTCTCATTCCTGTGGAATAACTTTCAATTATTTTATCTAAAGGAAGAACAAAAAGTTCGTTCCATTTTTTTATATCGAATTTACTGTTTTTAAACAGATTTAAATATTCTCTGCCAGTAATATTATTATAGAAATAATTTTCGGTTGGCAAATAAGAAATGAATTTCTTCGATATTTTTTTATTGTTGAATAAAATTTCGCCCTTATCATAAGTTTTTAATCCAAAAATTGAATTCAACAATGTGGTTTTACCAGAGCCATTTAAGCCAACAATTCCGTGAATACATGAACCTTGCATTTGTAAATTTAATTCATGTATTACTTTCTCATTTTTTGTATAGGATATTGATAAATTACTAATTGAAATCATCTAAATAAAAATTTAAATTATTAATTGCCTGAAATAAAAATTTAATCATTAAAATAAAAATTACAGGAAGTAAAACTGGAATAAATAAACTCATTATACCAATCATAGTAAAAATTTGTATAGCACCAGACTGACTATTTGGTTGATAAAATG
>DAOVUO010000074.1 GCA_030632545.1 Bacteroidales bacterium | reverse complement strand
TATTGTTCTTTTAGTTTTGAGTATATATGTTTTACTAATGTCTATTTCATTAATTTTAAGCTCGTTTTTTTTCTCGTTACAAAGCGTGCCGACTGTATTTTCAACTATGTATTTTGTAATATATTTCGGTGTGTAAAAAATACCGTCTTTTTTTCTTTTACTTACTTTTTTTGTTAAGGAGACATGTCCCCTTCCTGCCGATATTTCGGCTGTAATTTCTTCAATTTCGTTTAATGAATGTTCAAAAATATGTCCCAAAATATTTACGTCCACTTCTGTGTTGAAATTATATTTTGATAATTTCAGACTGTCCTTTTCAAGTATTTCATCATCAATTTTTATGTCTGAGATGTCTAAAATTTCATCGTTTTGGAAAAGGCCACCGTTGTATGCAGGAATTTCACCCCACTTTTTGTAAGAATGTCCTTTGTCAAGATGTGTAAATAGTTTTTGGAAACGGCTGTAAAGCGGTTTATATTCGTCAAGTTCTTGTAAATCTTTCCATTGTTCAATAATTTTACTTACAGCATTTGGCGGAATTAATCCGCTATCTTCTGCAAAAAATACAAATAAAAATCTATCTAAAAGTTTCTGCGATTTTTTAAAAAGCGTTAATTTGTCATATTGAGGGTTGTTTTTTACAAGATTTTCAAAGATTTTGTCTTTAAAATGCTTGTAATCTGCATAAAGTTGAGTAGAAATTTCATTTTCGTGAAATTTAGTTTCTTCTTTGAGCTTTTCAGGTAAACCGCTGAAAATACTCTCTTGGCTCAATAGAAGATACAAAAGTTTAAAATCTTGTTTGCTTAGCTGAAATAAATTAAATTCTTCATATTCAGTTGCATTATCCACATAAAAACGTAAACTCTGAAAGTTTGAAGTTATTACATATTTACAACCAGGCTGATTTACTTTGTAACTAAATGCCTGTTCCTTTATGCTTTCAAGGTTTTTTGTTTTTGTCGATTTTAGTTCAATTACGCCAATTGCTTTACCGTCTTTCAGAATTGCACCGTCTGCTTTTCGTGCATCTTTTTGGTTTTTAAATTCCGTTGTTAGATTGAAATTTTCATCAGGATTTATGATATATCCCAAAGTTTCCACAAAAATTTCACGCAAAAATCCTTCTTGGTAATTTTCTTCTTTGAGTTGCATTATATTTGCCAATCTCAATTTATTACCGTAGAATTTTTGAAAATTATCAAAAGCCTTATTTACTTTTTTGGTATCAAGGTTTTTGAGATATTTGTTTGTTACTGATTTTTGGAATAATGACATATTTTATTGATTAAAATGCAAAGATATAAAAACGAAGTTTTCTATCCTTCCTTTTTTGTTTTCCGTTATTTATGTTTTTAGATGATGTCTTACGATAATTGAGCTGCAAATTCAATTTTTGTTAATCACAATGCTTTTTCAGACTGAAATATGCTGATTATCTTTCTACTTTAAACTAAAATCGTTTGTTTAATAAGTCTAAAAAAGAGACAAGTCACTAGTAATCAAATAAAATAAACTTCGTAATATAGTATTATAAATTAATAGACTTAAGTAAACAAATCTTCGATATCTGATTTATCAAGTTGTTTTATAAAACTTTCATCTGTTGAAATAATATCACTAGCTATTTTTTTCTTTTTGGCCTGATATTGCATAATTTTTTCTTCTATTGTATTGGTGCATATCATTCTATAAGCAATTACTTTTTTATTTTGTCCAATACGATAACATCTGTCAATAGCCTGATTTTCAACCGCAGGATTCCACCAAGGATCAACAACATACACGTAATCAGCGGCCGTTAAATTTAATCCAGTACCGCCAGCCTTTAAGCTAATCAGAAAAACACGACATTTTTCATCTGACTGAAAATGCTCTACACTTTGTTGACGAGCCTTTTGCGTACTTTTCCCATCAAGATATTCATAAATAATTTGCTCTTTTTCAAGTTCTCTCTTAATTACTGACAGCATTTTTACAAATTGTGAAAAAACAAGTATTTTATGCTTTCCTGTTTTGTTTTTTATATGTCTGATTATTTCCTTTATTTTGACGGATTCGTTTCCATAATTTTCTTTATCTGCTAATATTTCAGGCGAATCACATATCTGGCGTAACTTCATTAGCCCTTCGAGTACATAAATTTTAGATTTCCCTAAACCATCATCCTCAATTCTATTTAGCAACAAGTTTCGGTATTTATTTTTAAATGCATCATACACTTTTCTTTGCCCAGCTTCCATTTCACAAAAAAGAAAATCCTCAGTTTTAGATGGTAATTCAGTGGCAACTTGCTCTTTGGTTCGCCTTAAAATAAAAGGATTTATAAGGTTTTGTAATTCCGCAGCAATAATTGGGTTTTGGTATTTATCTATGGCATCGGAATAATTATCCTTAAATTGCTTTTGAGCACCCAAAAAACCAGGATTTAGAAATTCCATTTGTGCGTATAAATCAAAGGTATTATTCTCGATAGGAGTTCCGGTAAGTGCTAAACGATTATTTGCTTTTAGCAATGTGGCCGCCTTAAAACGTTGCGAATTTGGATTTTTTATTGCTTGCGATTCGTCTAAAATAATGTAATTAAAACTATATTTTTTCAATAGCTCTAAATCACGAGTCATTATACCATAAGTAGTTATAACTAAATCATAGGATTTAAAGTCTGTAGTTTGTTTTTTACGTGTATTTCCATAATGAAAAAGAGTAGACAAACTAGGTGCAAATTTTTCTATTTCATTTTTCCAATTAAATAGGAGAGTTGTTGGAACTATAACCAAATTTGCTTTTTGAGATTTTGAAGATATTTTCAGAAGAAATGCTAAAATTTGAATTGTTTTTCCCAAGCCCATATCATCTGCAAGAATACCACCCCACTTAAATTCATCTAAAAAATTTAACCAATTATAACCTGCCTTTTGATAATCACGAAGTTTTCCTTTTAATCCGTTTGGCTTCCTTAATTTTTTAATTTCCGTAAATTCTTTTAAACGCTGTTTCTTTTCAAAAATCTCCTGCATAATATCAGCATATTCTTTCTCATCAAAAAGTTCGTCAATTATACTAAATCTAAGCTTTGAAATTTTAAGACCATCCTTTTTGATTTGCCCTTGTCGAAAATATTTTTCAAATTTTGCTAACCATTCATCAGGCAATATTCCTAATTTACCATCAGTTAGCTTTACAAAATTATCTCCTTTAATTACTGCTTTCTTAATGTCCTTTAGCGAAATATTTTCATCACCAAAACTTATATTTACATTTACATCAAACCAATCTTGCCCCGAAGCAATATTTACACTTACATTAGCTTTATGGGTTGAATAATTAAATTTCTTTAATTCGTTAAGTCCAAAAACTTCAACATTTGCTTCTTTTAATTTTTCAAAAGCATTTAAAAACCATTGATTTTTAACAAATTCATTAAATTCGAGATGAAAAAAACTATCATTAAACTGCCTAGTAAAAGCAGAATGCAAGTTTTGTAATAAATCATTATATTCCTTTTCGAACTCAATATCTCGTGTAGTTTCCTTAATTCCCTTATCATCATACTTTATAAGTGCACCATGTTCAAGTATATTCGATTGGTTATCGTCGTATAACACAAATGGTTTGAATAACACAAATTTACCAAACTCAGAAATATACAATTGCTTTTTAATATTATTTGGTATAATATTTTCCACAATTAAAGATTTTGCATTAAACTCAATAGGATATTTTTTTGATATTGGTTCAATATAATTATTAAAAAAATCAGAAAATTTACTTTTTACTGCCTTTATACTTGTTTTCCCTATGCTATTAGTATAAATAATTAAGTCAGCTTGAGCCGTATCAACAAGATAAAGCGAAGCATAGTATTCAAAAACAAGTGGTCGGTGATAAATTAGTTCTGGATCTGAAATAGGAATTTCAATTTCACCTAGTTTTACAATTAACTCTAACTCGTAAAACATGCTATTTTCAGATAAACGAAAAAATATTTTTACAGCATCAGACTTTATAGAAACTTGATTTAAATCGCTGCTAGAAAAGTTTGGTATATCAGTTATATATACAAATTTCTTTGTTAATAATAGAGCCCAAATTTTAGGAAAAATAGTTTCATAATGGTTAGCAATAACTTTAGCCATGCCCAACTCATTGGAATTATCAACATTGTGTCTATTTATATTCTTTTCAAGCACTCTGTCGCTTGTTAATTCACTTAGTTTGATAAGCTCATCATCTGTTTCGGAGTATTGAACATATTCAGCATCATAATCGTCAACAACTCGTATTGGATTAATTAGCCTGTTTTTAGCTTTGTTTAACTTACCACTAATTGGCAAAAAATTAATAAAATCACCATTTCTTGATGATGAAATTTTAAAAACATAAGCTAAATCATAATTGTCATTTGATTCAGACAATTGAAATTTATCATAATCCTTACTTACCGATAAAACAATATCACTTGCTGAAGCATTTTCCTTTGAATTTACCACAAGTCCCTCTGCATCACCAGTAGGCAATACATAAAGTTTCTCATCTTTAACAATTATTCTAAACAACTTACTATTTCCACTATCGGGCAAACCATAAAATTTAGCTATTTCATTCTTTGCCTGAATTACTTTTTCTGCTTTAAAAACATCAAAAATATTAATTCCAAAATTATCAATTATTTCAAGTAAGGTAGTTTGCTGATGATTGCATAATCCGTTTACTTCAGTAAAACAGTCGCATTTTGAAAATAATTTTCCATCAATAAAATTAAATTCAACATGCCAATTCCCACCCCAATTTTCAACTTCGAAACGAGCCAAATCTTCCTCAATTTCAGATAAATTACATTGAGAATAATAATTATGTCCACCATGCGACATACTTTTAATCCATTTTTTTGTCAGATTTTGATAATTTGGAATTTCAATATTATCACCTGAATTTCTAATTAATTTATTAACTTTAGATGTGTTTATCCTAGATTTAACAATTTTACCTTGCTTAGCTACCCTTTTAGAAGTATCAATAATTTCATTTAAAGTGTTTTTTGATAAATAATCGCTAAACTCATAAAGTGCAGCTATTTGATGTTTGCATATTCCAGAATAATTATAAGGACAATTACAATCACTAGATCTTATTTTACTCCCATCTATCAAAACATCAACATGATACAACATTGAGCCTTGTACCTTTGCAATTAAATTTCTATAATCTTTACTTATTGATATTTCTGTTACTTTTTTACTTTTGTACAAAACAAAGCCCTTTTGCCTAGAAGCAACAGTTGCTTTATCCGAAATATAATTTCTTACATAAGAAAAATCTACCATTGTGTCATTTAATTTTGTTACGAATATCAAAATATTAATCCAATTTATAAAATAAATCTAAACTAACTTTACTTGTCCACAAACCTTGTTTTGTTTTGTTTTTAAGTGCTTGCTTTAACTCTTGCTGAAATATAATATTAGGTATTTCGTAAGCTCCCATTTTATCAAAATGCTGGTTATATACTTGAACATCAATAAAACTAAAGTCCCAAGCTTTTGCCTGCTGCGAAAGAAAATGAAGTGCCACCTTTGATGCATTTGGAACTAAAGAGAACATAGATTCGCCAAAAAAAGCACTTCCTAGAGATATACCATATAATCCTCCAACTAATTTACCATCTAAATAGGTCTCAAAGCTATGTGCCAAACCCAATTTATGCAGATATTCATAAGCGTCAAGCATCTCGGGCAAAATCCAAGTAGCATCACGGTCTTTTCCTCTAAAATCGGCACAAAGCTGCATTATATTTCTAAATTGTGTATCCACACGAATTTCAAAACCCTTATTACGTATTATTTGCCTTAAACTTTTTGGATACTTAAAATTTTGAGGATACAACATCATTCGCATATCTGGCAAAAACCAAAATATTTCATCCTCATTAGGCCAGGGGAAAATGCCTTGAGAATATGCATCTAATAATCGGTATGTATTAAAATCACCGCCAAATCCAATAATACCATCAAGTGTAAAATCTACATCAGGAAACTTTATACTTTCGTCTAAAAGGAATATGTTGTATAGTGAAATAAAATCTGAGTCCATTCTTTTTTAACTATTTTTGAAAAAAAACAAAAGTAAATTTAAAAAATATCGTCTAAGTTAAGGAAAGTCAAAATAATGGACGAAAAAAAATTAATTATAGCTATACAGTCAGGCAGCGAAAAGGCTTTTTATGAGCTAGTTGATGAATATAAAAACATGGTTTTTCATACTTGCTTTGGCTTTTTACAAAATGCCGAAGAGGCAGAAGACTTAGCTCAGGAGGTTTTTATTGAGGTTTTTGAATCAATAAAAAAGTTTAATGGAAAATCGAAGCTTTCTACTTGGATATACAGAATTGCCAGCAATAAATCACTAGATTTAATTAAATACAAAAACCGAAAACGTAGGTTTGCTTCTGTAATGAAAGTATTTGGTGTAGATTATGAAGCTGATGCAGCACCACAACTACATGATTACAATCCGCAGGAAGAAATAGAAAACGACGAAAGAGCAAAAATTTTGCATTGGGCAATAAACCAGCTATCCGAAAATCAGCAAAAAGCATTTATACTTAATAAGTATGATGATATGCCTTATGCTGAAATTGCTGAAATGATGGAAATGAGTGTTTCGGCTATCGAAGCTTTATTGCATCGTGCTAAAAAGAAATTACAGGTTTTACTTCGTGATTTTTACGAAGCCGAAAAAAAAATAAACTAAAAGCGCAAGTTTTAAAATTAAGTATCGTCTAATATTTTGAAAGCGGCTTAAAAACCACTTCAAACAAATTATAAACAAATGAAACAGCCAATGGCTGAGATAATAATTGAGAAAAATAGTTGAACTGATTTAGATAAAACCAAACAACCAAGTTTCAAACAAATTAAAAACAAATGAAACAGCATAAATACATAAACGAGGAAATACAAAAAACAATGGAAGCATATTCCGAAACGGAAAAGCCAAAATTGAATCCATATTTCACATCAAAATTAAAAGCGAGAATTGAGGCCGAACAAACGCAAACAAGTTCGATAAAATACAGTTTTGTATTAAAACTTGCCGCTGCCATAGCTATTATTCTAATAAATTCTTTTACAGTTATAAATTACTTAAATAATCAGAATCAAACATTAGAAACACAGGCACTTAACTCAATGGAAACACAATACACTATTGCAGCTACCGATTTATACGCTTACACATTTGAATAAATTACTGAGAAAATGAATAAACTTTCAAATATATCAGCACAAACTTGGATAATTATCTTTTTAGTAATTATAAACTTAGGAACTCTAGGATTTATGTTATCAAACAAACCTCTTGTTCCTTTTACAGAAAGACCTTTACAAAATCAAAAGGATAGAGCTCACAGGTATATGCAGAATAAGCTGAATTTTAATGAAGAACAGAATACATTATTTAGAGAATATCAGCAAGAGCATTTTAGGTTTATGACGCAAACACGTAACGAAATAATTATTAAAAAGCACGAGCTTTATGAGATTTTACCAAACGATGAAAATGCGCAAGAATTAATAGAACAAAAAGCTAAGGAACTTGGAATATTATATAGCACACAAGAGCTTAGTACATATAAGCATATCAACAAAATAAAGGGTGTTTGTAAGCCCGAACAATTGGAAGATATGCAGATAATGATGAACAGAATGATATTTCAATCGGATCATCAGCAACCTAGAAGAAGAATGAATAATTCACAGAATAACAATAACAGAAGATTTAATAATTAAAAGTAAAGTAAAATGAAAAAAGTAAGCAAATTCACAAAAGTTATTTTAGCAAGTATGCTAGTTGGTTTAATTAGTTTTTCAACTGCCGAAGCGCAAGTAAGAAACGGTCAAGGAAACGGACAAGGCCAAAATTATGGTAATCAAAATGGACAAAATTTCCAAGGAAGAAGAATGATGATGTTCAATGAGCTAACAGAAGATCAGCAAACAAAAATTAATGCATTACGCACAAAACACTTGCAAGAAACGCAAACTATGCGCAATGAATTAAACGAAAAACAAGCTCGTTTGAATACATTAAGAACTGCTCCAAAAGTTGATTTAAAAGGAATTAATGTTGTACTTAAAGATGCTTCGGTTTTACGCTTAAAGATGGCAGAAAACAGAGAGGCTCATTTACAAGATGTTCGCAATGTTTTAACTGATGAGCAAAGAGTTAATTTTGATGCACGCCATGCTAATGGAAATGGTTATGGTCAAGGACACAGACGTGGAAACGGTAATGGATACGGAAATGGAAACGGTAACCGTAGAAATGGACAAGGCTACGGACAAGGTAGCAAAGGCTATGGCCAAAGATAATAACTCATGATTATTTGGTTTATTAGACTGCTCGAGTGACTACGAGTGGTCTTTTTTTTGATTGACGATTTTTGATTGCTGATTGACGATTGGGCTGGCGCAAGAGTTTTGACGGTCGAAGACCTGCTAGCATGCTTGCACCTAGTAGCGTCTGGGGAAGATTGACGATTGACGATTGACGATTGACGATTGGGCTGACGCAAGAGTTTTAGATTGATAATTGATTATTGAAAATTGACAATTGATACATCATCCAAATATATGGAATTGAAAAATTTTCGTATAGGTTAAGGTCCTAACCCAAGCTAAATAGAAAAAATTCGCATAGGTTCATGTCCTAACCTAAGCAAAATAGAAAATTTTCGTACTGTCTTGATTTATTATTTATTAATTGCTATTTATTATTGGGCTATCGCAAAAGTATTGACAGTCTAAGACCTGCTAGCGTGCTTGCACCTAGAAGCGTCTGGGAAAATTGACAATTGGTAATTCGTAATTGATTATTGACAATTGATAATTCGTAATTGATTATTGACAATTGATAATAAAAAAGCC
>DAOVUO010000256.1 GCA_030632545.1 Bacteroidales bacterium | reverse complement strand
CCACCGCCAATTGCTTCGTAGCCTACTAATTCAACTTTTGCTGCTTTTACCATTGCATCTGAGGCTTCTACCATTGCAGTAAAACCCCTCGACTCTATCATTCCTAATGCTTGTGTATCCATGTCTGACATAATTGTTGTATTTTTATTGGATTATATATTTGTTAATACGGCCGATGCCATGTGGATGTTAATCCATTTAATCCAGACGATTCCATGTGCAAGCACGATGGAATGTCTTTGGCTGCAACTCTTAACTTTTAACTTCTTCAAAACTCAAAACTTATAACTCGCAACTCTTAACTTCTTGTTATCTGTTTTATATTATTGATTTATTGTTAGTTATTGGTAACTCAAAACTCACAACTCTTAACTTCTTGTTATCTATTTTATATTATTGATTTATTGTTAGTTAGTGGTAACTCAAAACTTATAACTCACAACTTTCAACTTCTTCAAAACTATCTTCCCAAAATTTCGGACAAACGTTTTTCAACAGCTATTTTGCATTCCACAACATCGGCTTCATTTCCACCAATATATACTCGTCCGAATTGGCCAAAACCACGTACTTCTATTATATTTATATTAGCTGCTTTTTCCGCTTCGTTTGCAGCATAATACGCATATCCAGCAGGTTCAATTTCAAGCACAAATAATGTATCGCCTTTTAAAAGCATAGTTCCCCATCGTGTTCTATTAATTAATTGAGCATGATGGTCTTCTACATTTCTAATTAGTTGATTTGTAAGTATTCTTGGTTTTATTCTATCGGATTCTTCTTTCCCAATTGACTTTAACATGGCCTCACCTGCCATTCTTGTATCACCCTGACTATCGGAATGTACTTCGAGTAGTCCAAATGCTCTCTCAACAATTTGCATTCCTGGTCTTACATCGGTTGCTTTTAAGGCAATATCTGTTAATGTATTGATTTCAATTCCGGGTGCAATTTCAATAACACAACTTGTTTGACCTGCAACAGGAAGGTATCCCTGCGATACGGTGGAAAGATATGATGCCATCTGCAATTGGAGAGAATCAATAATTATATACGTTCTTAATTCTATATTCTCTTTTGAATCCATGCTTAATTCTTTATTTTAAAATTTTTAAGGTTACTATCCTTAATTTCTTTTAAAAAGATGAAAAACAAATATATATTTTTTTTGTTGAAGATTCGGGCTTTTTAGAACTTTTAACTTGTAAACACCATCGTAAAACTCTATACAAATAAAAACTTAATATCATTATGCTAATTAACTAGTGATGAAAAAGATTTATCCCACTCATATAAAACAGCGAATTGCCATAAAACATAAAGCACATAAATACCTACTAAAAAGTATCCCATTTTTTTGCCGATGCACCACTTATTAAATACAAACATCATTATTAGTAAAATAACCGTACCAAATAGTAATATAATCGACTGCATTAAATCACTTGTTCCAACATTTATATTTTCGCCTGTCATTAATATCATTATCAAAAATGGTAAACCCAAGCCAATTAAGATGTCAAATATATTTGAGCCTATTCCATTACTTACTGCCATTCCGCCACGACCTTGTTTAGCAACAATAATTGATGAAAATAAATCGGGGATTGATGTACCAACAGCTAATACAGTTAATGCAATTATTGCCTCTGGTATATGTAATACATGCGATATTTCAATAGCACTTTCAACAAGTACCCAGCTTAATAAAGCAATAAATCCTACTGATATAGAGAATGCTAACCAATATTTTTCTTTTTTAGGGAAAATTAAATCAAGTATTTTATTTAATAATTCCATTGGGCGTTTCCACCATTTGTCATATACTTCGGGTTCTTCTTCCTCTTCTTCAATTTCAATTTCTTTAGATGAAATTTTAGGAAAAAGTTTTTTCCAGAATATGACAATAAGAACATAAACAAAATAAAATACAATCATTATTACTGTTTCCAACGTATTTAATTCTCCATTTAAAAAGAATAGAATTAAAACAATAATAGTTACTGTATAGAAAAATAAATCGCGAGAAGCTCCTTGCCAAGGAATCTTGGACTTACGAACTATGCCTACAAAACCTGTTATTACAAGGATATTAAAAATAGCAGAACCTACAATTGTTCCCATTCCAATAGCTTCGTGTTCGCCAGGTTTAAGAACTGCAATTAGTGCTATAAATAGTTCGGGAGCACTCGAACCTACAGCCATTAATGTTGCTCCAGCTGCATCCGAGGACATATCTAATCGTTTGGCAATACGATCGAGCGAATCAATAAAGTATCCGTCAACAATTTTTGCCATTAAATAAAAACTAAGAAGAAGAGCTAAAACATAAACAATAAACATAAGCCTAAAATAATTTATTAGGCCACTAAAATAATTTATAAATTTGGTATCTAAAAATAGTTTTGCAAAAATGTTATGAAAGCAGTTATTCAAAGAGTTACACAAGCAAATGTTTCTGTAAGTGATAATACAATTTCGGAAATAGGCCTAGGACTAATGGTTTTATTAGGAATTTCGAATAATGATACAATTGAGGATGCTAAATGGTTATGTAAGAAACTGATAAATTTACGAATTTTTGATGACGAAAATGATGTTATGAATCTTTCTGTTAAAGATGTAAATGGCGACATATTGATAGTTAGCCAGTTTACTCTACAAGCTTCTACAAAAAAAGGAAACAGACCATCGTACATAAATGCCGCTAAACCTGATATTGCAATTCCGCTTTATAAGCATTTTTTGGAATTAGCAGAGCTAGAATTAGGGAAAGCCGTTCAGAGTGGGGAATTTGGTGCGAACATGCAGGTATTTTTGCTTAACGATGGTCCAGTAACTATAATTATTGATACAAAAAATAAGGAATAAATGAAAATTAATGAGTGGCAAGAGATTGTAGATAAGTGGATTAATACAATTGGTGTTCGATATTTTAATCCATTAACCAATATGGCTCTACTTACAGAAGAAGTTGGGGAAGTTGCACGTATTATTGCTCGTACTGATGGGGAACAATCAGCAAAAAAGAGTGATGAAGAGATGGATTTGTCAGATGAATTGGCTGATGTGATTTTTGTTGTAACTTGTTTGGCAAATCAAAATGGAATAGATTTAACAAAAGCTTTACAAAAAAACATGGAGAAAAAAACAAATAGAGATATTGTAAGGCATCGAAATAACAAAAAATTAGAGTAATTTTGTAAAAAAAATATAAAACATGAATTCATTAATTGAGCGCTATAATGTTGTAGAGTCAAGTGAGCAGATTGAGCGTAAAATAAACGATATAACTGCAAACTCTAGTTCTTTATATGATATTAAGAATTTGAAAAAGCTTTTCTCTTTAATAGATTTAACTAGCTTAAATTCAACTGATACTGAAGCTCAGATAGTTGATATGATTGGTAAAGTAAATGATTTTCCGAGTCATTACCCCGATTATTCAAATGTTGCTGCAATATGTGTATATCCTGCACTTATTCCAGTTGTAAAAAAGAATTTAAGTGCTTCTAAAGTTAGTATAGCCTCTGTTGTAGGAGGATTTCCTGCTTCTCAAACATTTATAGAAGTAAAAACAGCTGAAACTAAAAGAACTGTTAAGGAGGGAGCAAAAGAAGCTGACATGGTAATTTCTATTGGAAAAATGCAAAGTGGTGAATATGAATCTGTTTTTGAAGAAATAAAAGCAATTAAAGAAGCTTGTGGTGGAGCTCATTTAAAGGTTATACTTGAAAGCGGAGTTTTAGCTGAGCCCCAATTAATAAAAGATGCTAGTATTTTAGCTTTAGAAGCAGGTGCCGATTTTTTGAAAACTTCTACAGGTAAAATGCCTGAATCGGCTACGCTAGATGCATTTTATATTATTACACAAACTATTCAGGAGTATTTTATTAAAACAGGGAAAAAAGTTGGTTTAAAACCTGCTGGTGGTATTTCTACAGGAAGGCAAGCAGTAGATTATTTAGCAATTGTAAAACATAATTTGGGTGATGCTTGGTTTAATCCTTCATGTTTTAGGATTGGAGCTAGTAGTCTAGCAAATAATATATTATCAGAAATAGCTCAAATAGAAAATCCTGAAGCAGAAAAAGTAAAGTACTTTTAGGAAATTAGTGATTTTTGATTTCAATACTTTGGTTAATATTAAATTAAGGCGTTATGAACTTTGTGTGCTTAATATTGGAATTTCAATTTTAAAAGCAACTCCTAATGGCGTATTTTCAACCAGTATTTTTCCATTATGTTGTGTAATTAAATTATAACTGATTGATAAACCTAATCCTATACCTTTTCCTGGCTCTTTTGTAGTAAAAAAGGGATCAAATATTTGACTTATGTCTGTATCATTAATTTGAGCACCGTTATTTTCAATAATTATAAGCGTATTATTATTTTCTACTTTAGTTATAATATTGATTATTTTTTGTCCTTTATTTTGGCTTACTGCAAATATTGCATTATCAATAATATTTATAATCACTTGATGTATTTGGTCCTTAAATACAGTAATTTTTTCCTTGATCTTATAGTTTTTATTAATTAATATATCTGCACTTGAATTAGAATTTAAAAACAATATAGTATCATCAATCATCTGATTGATATCAACATTTACTAGTGTAGGAGTTTCGCTATAAGAAAAACTCATAAGCGACTTAACAATACTAGAAGTACGTTCAAAGCCTGTTATTATCATTTCTAGTGATGAATTAAACAGTTCTTTTTGTTCCGTAGACAAACATTTATCATTGGAAATTTTAGAATCAGATAAAATCTCAATACCGCCATTAATGAAATTTAAGGGATTATTTATTTCATGTGCTACTCCAGCAGTTAAAGTACCTAATGAAGCCATTTTTTCTGATTGAACTAGATGCTGCTGAGTTGTTTTCAATTCTTCTAATGTTGAATTTAATTCTTCGTTATATTCAATAATTTGGTTTTCGAATTTTAAATTAAGACTT
>DAOVUO010000206.1 GCA_030632545.1 Bacteroidales bacterium | reverse complement strand
TTCAACATGCTGAAATTGCTCTCTAAGCATTGAAATAGAACCGTCTACGGAATTATTATCCACAACAAAAACTTCTGTTTCAAAACTTGAATTATATGTTAGCAATGCTTGAGCTGCTTTAAACACAGAATTCAAGCATTGTTCCAAGAAATGCTGAACATTATAGTTTACAATAACAACAGAAAGTTTCATTAATTAAGAAATTTGTAAGCTTAAGTCTGCTCGAATTTTATGCGATTTACAAGCGAACGCCCTAGTGTAATCTCATCAGTATATTCCAAATCGTCGCCAATAGCCACCCCTCTAGCTAAAGTTGAAATTTTAGTATTTGTATGTGTCAATTTTTTATAAAGATAAAAATTTGTTGTATCACCCTCCATTGTTGTAGGCAATGCAAAAATAATCTCTTTAATACCATTTTGCTCTATTCGCTCAACTAAAGAATCTATACTCAAATCTGCTGGACCAATCCCATCCATTGGCGAAATAATTCCACCTAAAACATGATAATGTCCGAAAAACTGCCCCGTATTTTCCACTGCCATCACATCTCGAGTATTTTCAACTACACAAATTATTGTGTCATCACGCTCATTACTAGTGCATATTGAACAAAAATCACTATCGGAAATATTATTACAAATTTTACAAATTTTTATATTTTCCTTTAAACTAATAATTGAATTCCCTAAAGCTTTTGCTTGCGTTAAATCTTTTTTTAAAATATGCAAAGCCAAACGCAAAGCCGTTTTTTCACCTATTCCAGGCAGTCGAGATATTTCATGAACGGCTTGTGCCAATACTTTCGAAGAATAATTTCTATCCATTTGTAAAAATCTATTGCTTAATTTTCAATAATTATTAATCGTTAAATTAGCAGAAAAATAATTTCCTATTTAGAAACAGCAAATTTAATAATTATCTATTGAAAGCAGTTTTTAATTTTGTAAGGAAATTATTTTTATTCAATATTTGATAAATTTTACTATAATAGATTTAAAACACTTATAACAAATACACTATGGATAACAAGATAGCAGAAGCAGGTAACTTAGGCCCTAAAGTGCGTTCCGATTGCCATGTAAAGCTCGAATTAACAAAAGAAAACGGATTGCAAATTGAGCTTAAAAGTAAAGTTGAAAGTATGTATGGCAAAAGCATTAGAGCTTTAATCGAGAAAGAATTAAAGTTTTTCGGTATTGAAAACGCTGTTATTGAAGTGACTGATAGAGGCGCACTTGAGCATGTATTAATGGCCAGAATTGAAACTGCTGTAAAAAAGTTAATAGATACAGATTTAGAGTTTTTGCCCGAATTTTTGCCCGAAAATAATTACGGTACAGCAAAAGACCAATTTCGCTTTTCCAGATTGTATTTACCTGGAAATTCACCAAGTATGATGATTAATGCGGGTGTTCATCAGCCAAATGGAATAATTTTAGATTTGGAGGATTCGGTAGCACAAGATAAAAAAACAGAAGCATTGCATTTAATACGAAATTCGCTTAGAGCGGTTAATTTTTATGGTGCAGAACGTATGGTTAGAATTAATCAAGGAAAAAAGGGGATTCGTGAGTTAAAACACATAATTCCACATAATGTAAATTTATTACTCATTCCTAAATGTGAATCTGGAGCCTATATCAAGAAACTTGACAAAAAAATTAATAAAATAAAAAAAGAGCATAAGATAAGTAATCAAACTTTCTATATGCCTATAATAGAAAGTGCTATGGGAGTAGAAAAAGCATTTGAAATTGCTACTGCCTCACCAAATGTAGTTTCATTGGCGGTTGGCTTAGAGGATTTTACTGCGGATTTAGGCGTTAGCAGAACCTTAGAAGCTAATGAATCTTTTTATGCACGTACAAGAGTAATAAATGCTTGCAAATCAATAGGAATTCAACCAATAGACTCTGTTTTTTCAGATGTTGGTGATATGGAAGGACTTTACAATACAGTTAAAAAAGCCCGATCTTTAGGATTCGAAGGAATGGGTTGTATTCATCCTCGTCAAATTCAGGTAATTGAGAATGCTTTTGCACCAGAGGAAAGCGAAATATTAAAGGCAAAAAAAATTGTAGCTGCATTTGAAGATGCAACAGCAAAAGGATTAGGAGTGGTTTCACTTGGCACAAAAATGATTGACCCTCCTGTTGTAAAACGAGCACAAAAAACAATTAATTTAGCAGTAAAACTAAATCTTTTGTCGGAAAATTGGCTCAAAGAATTCAATTAAAAATAAAGCTTAAACTAGAAAAAATGAAAAATAAATTTATAAAAAATGCGCTTGGAAGACGCATCCCCGCTGAAATTAATGGAAAAAAACAAATCCCATTTATGGGAGTAAATAAATATAAACCAGAGGGCAAAATTTACAGTCGAAAAATTCCGAGTAATGTAGATTATCCTTTGGATGGAAATAAAAAGGTTATTAATTTAAAAGAAGCACTTATTAAATCTGGACTAAAAGATGGAATGGTAATTTCGACCCATCATCATTTTAGAAATGGAGATTTAATAGCAAACCAAATATTTGATATTGCCAAAGAACTGGGCGTAAAAGATTTAATTTGGTTTCCTTCTGCTTCATTTCCCTGTCATGAGCATTTAATCCAATACTTGGAAGATGGCACAATACATCATATTGAAGGAAGTATGAATGGCCCATTGGGGAAATATACTTCCGAAGGTAAAATGCGTGGAACGGCAGTACTTCGCTCTCATGGTGGACGTTATCAGGCAGTTCAGGATGGTGAAATTGAAATTGACATTGCTGTAATTGGTGCAGCTTGTGCTGATACTTTTGGCAACGCAAATGGACTTGTAGGGCCATCTGCAAGTGGTTTATTAGGTTTTGCTCTAGCAGATAGCGAATATGCTGATAAAGTTATTGTTGTTACCGATAATATGGTTGAATTTCCTTGTTTACCTTGGCAAATACAAGGAAATCGTGTTGATTTTACTGTTGAAGTAGAAAAAGTAGGTATTCCAGAGCGCATTGTTTCTGGTACAACCCAAATAACAAAAAGTCCAGATAGATTGTATTTAGCTGAATTAACAGCCAAGTTTTGTGAACAAACGGGCATAATTAGAGATGGGTTTTCTTTTCAAACAGGAGCAGGCGGAACAAGTTTAGCGGTTAGCGATTATTTTTCGCAGATAATGCGAAAAAAAGAAATAAAAGCTCGTTTTGCACGTGGTGGCAGCAATAAATATCTTGTAAAAATGCTTGAAGAAGGTCAGATTGATTATATTCTTGATGGACAAACATTTGATTTAGATGGAGTAAAATCAATGGCAAAAAACCCTAATCACGTTTGGACAAGTCCTTTTACTAGCTATAATTTTCATAGTAAGGGGAATTTTGCAGGCATGGTAGATGTTGTAATTTTAGGTGCTACTGAAGTGGATGTCAATTTTAACGCTAATGTGGTAACTCATTCCGATGGCTATTTAATGCACGGTATTGGTGGATGGCAAAACTGCTTATTTTCCAAAACAGTAATTTTACCAATTCCTCTTTTCCGTGATAGAATTCCTGTAATAATGGATGAAGTTACTACTATTTGTGGGCCAGGCGAGTTAATTGATGTAATTGTTACTGAGCGCGGAATTGCAATCAATCCTTTGCGTACAGATTTAATCGAGAAAGTAAAGAATTCTGGATTACCAATAACAACAATTCAGGAATTAAAAGACGAAGCTGAAAAAATTTGTGGAAAACCTGAAAAACCAGTGTTTAGCGATGAAGTTATTGCTGCTATTAAATGGGTTGATGGTACGGTAATAGATGTAGTAAAAAAAGTGGAAAAATAAGATACAATAGTTCCCCGAACATCGGGGAACTATTGAACATTAAAATGCACGATAAATTCAATTGGTATAAGCATAATATTATATTAATTTTGCAGCACATTATTTCATAGCATGCTGAAAATAAAAATAAAAGGAATAAATGAATTAGAGTTTGCGGCTAAAAAAGTATTAGAAATAGCAGGCTCAAACAAGACTGTTGCTTTTTATGGTGAAATGGGGTCTGGGAAAACTACTTTTATTAAAGCATTATGTAAAGCAATGAATGTTGAAAGTAATGTAAATAGCCCAAGCTTTTCTATAATAAACGAATATGCATCTCTAAGTCACGGAACAATTTTTCATTTTGATTTTTATAGAATTGAGAAGATTGAAGAAGCCTATGATTTTGGTTTTGAAGAGTATTTATATAGTGGAAATTATTGCTTTATTGAATGGCCAGAAAAGATTGCTTCTTTACTGCCAAAAGATATTATTTCAATAAAAATTATTATCTTGTCGAAACTTGAACGCAAATTAGAAATAAACTAACATGAACTCATTTTCAAATTTTGGTTTTGGTAGTGAAACTGCTTTTATTCCTCAAGAAGAAATGCTTGAAGTACAAAAGCATCAAAAAAAACTCACAATTGGCATTCCCCGAGAATCTGATAAATATGAAAATAGAATATGCCTAACGCCAGAAGCAGTAGAAATATTAACTTTACAAGGACATCAAATTATTTTAGAAAATGGTGCTGGGAACAGAGCCGACTATAATGATTTGCAATATTCTGAAAAAGGTGCTCGTATAGTAAAAAGTCCAAAAGAAGTTTACCAAAGTGAGATTATCCTAAAAGTAGCTCCTCCAACAGAAATTGAAATTGAGATGATGAATGCACAGCAATTGTTGTTTTCATCGCTACATCTTACAACGCAAACTACTGAGCGTATTCAAAGTATGATTAAAAAGCGTATTAATGCTGTTGCATTTGAATATTTACGTGGTGAGGCAAATCATTATCCAGTTGTAAGGGCGATGAGCGAAATCTCTGGCAGTTCATCAATTTTAATTGCTGCTGAATACATGAATACCGAAAATAAAGGCAAAGGCATTCTTTTAGGTGGAACAACTGGGGTTACTCCAAGTGAGGTTGTTATAATTGGTGCTAGTACGGCTGGTTTTTATGCGGCAAGGACAGCTATTGGACTTGGTGCAACAGTGAAAATTTTTGATGACTCAATTTACCGTTTACAAAATGCTCAATATTTTATAGGACAAAATGTTTATACTTCAGTTATTCATCCACAAGTAATAGAACGAGCATTATTATCTGCCGATGTTGTAATTGGTGCTTTGCCTTACGAAGATAGCTCAAGCTATGTGGTTTCAGAAGATATTGTTAGGAAAATGAAAGATGGTGCTGTAATCGTGGATATTAGCATTGACAGTAGTCCATGTTTTGAAACTTCAATTATAACAAATCACGGTAATCCAATTTTCAGAAAACATGATGTAATTCATTATTGTGTTCCAAATATTCCAAGCAGAGTTTCGAAAACAGCTTCAATAGCATTGAGCAATGTATTTGTTCCATTATTAAAAAAAATATCAGAATCGGGTGGTGTAGATCAACTAATACAACAAGATTATGGATTACGAAATGGGATTGTAATCTATAAAGGAATATTAACAAACCAAAAAATTGGTAGAACATTTGGGCTTCCTTCACAAAATATTAATTTATTAATCGCCAGTTTATAATTTTATGACTTTACGAGTTTCGATTGTTTTTGCAGTGGGTATAATTATAATGATAGTTTTCAGTGTGTTTT
>DAOVUO010000120.1 GCA_030632545.1 Bacteroidales bacterium | reverse complement strand
TTTTCGCATGAAAATCATTTCTTGGTCATCATCGTGAAAATCAATATGGGTAAACTCGACACAACCTAAAGTTTTTACTGGAATTAACACCCCCATCACATTCTCGAATTCACTTAATAACTTGAGAATAAAACCATAACGCTCTTCAAAAGCGGCGATTAATTTTCGTTGACGAGATTCATTCTTTAACCAAGCTTCACATTTAGTAATAACAAATAATAACAAGTGATTTCGGTTATCCATTAATTTGGGCAACAATAAATCATAAACCAATTTCGGCTCATTTTTTTCAGTGGATAATTTATTATCGCCTTCGACTAAAGCAGAACCATCAATAACATTGATAACAATAGTTGATTGTGTCAATTTTTGCTGAAAATCAACAAAATCTGGATTCGATTCATCAGCACGAATAATTCCGCCCGCAATATCACAAAAAACAAAATCTAACTCCTTATTGCCATTAAATAAAATTTCAAATTGGCGTTCAATAATTCCCGCTGTTCCCTTCAATAAAGAACCAGTTGGAGTAAAAGTTGGTTGGGTAATAATTTGATGCAATTTTTCATAAGCTTCTTGTAAATCTTGCTGCGTATCTTGACTGGCAGTAAATTCAAAGCCCGATAAATTTTCTAACAAGGATAATTCATGATACATGGTCGCAAGCAAGGTAGTTTTTCCTACTCCATCTGGACCTACCATAATCATCATGGTCTTATTTTTTGCCATTTTTATCTCACTGCTAGTCAGGAAAAGCGGTGTTAATACTTTTAGCTCCTTTCAAAGCATCATCCAAAGCATTACGCCATTGAGTTCGTAAGGCAATTTCTTTATTAAACTGACGTAATTCATCTTCCCAAAGTTGTTCGCGAATTGGATCAAGGAAACTTTTCCATTCTTCCTTAATTCCTTTAGCCCGCACCAGTCGATCTTTAACTTCCTCAACGAGGGCTAAAATGGCATTAGCTGGGTCAGCTTGCATTTTTTCCCCAAATTTTTTCCGTAATTGGTAAATAGTTTGATGGTAATGGGTTTCTAAACCTCTAGCAATTTCCTCCGCTTTTTCAGTAAAATTATCCCGAGTTGCATCTTGAGGAACAATGTCATCAATGGAATCGCTGGTATAAGTATTCAATAAGCCCATTTCCTCCCGCACCCGATAATGAAAATGACTATGATAAGAGAAGTTAAACTTATGAATATAGTTAAAAGTTCTATAAATATTAGGTTGTTCAGCTTGATCAAGCATCGCCTGAAATTCTAAAATGACCGCTCGAGGTTCGTCAGAATCAATTGCATCCTGGGGCAACATATTTTGCAATTGTTTTGGGAAAATTCGTTCTAAAACTTGGCGTAAAGTAGAATTTACTTTATTTTGCAAGTATTCATCCAATTGGGTGGCTAAAAATTCAGTCAAATAGGCACGTAAATAATTCAATTCCTCACTGACAACACCCTTCCAACCACTGTTTTCCAAATACTGTTCAGCCAATTCTTCTTTATTCGGAATTGGAGCTTGTTGTTTGGCTAACTCACAGATTTCTTCTACCTTTTGCTTGAATTCTTCGCTGATATTTAGTTCCTTTTGAACATCTAAAACTAATTTTTCCAAGCCTTTAGTTAAATCCCGAATAAATTGCTCAGAAAGCACCCGATATTTTCTTTCCCGATTTAAATTTGCATTGCTGGTGGTAAATGTACTTAAAACTGGCGTAATTGCTTGATTTAATACCGTAAAAATATTATTTGTCTTTTTAGTCAACATATCTAAATATTTACGATCGGTGCTTTCCAAATTTTGCTCAATATGTTTAAGCACAATGGAAAATACTTGTTCTTCAACCGCTTTAGAATCACTGCAATCGGCAATCAAAATCGGCGGTTTGCTATATGTTTCTGGTGGCTGTTCTTTTAATAATTGCACTTGCTTTTTATTAGAACCATCACTTTTTTGATTTAAAATAATAAACAAACGCTGGGATAATTCAATTTCCCGCACCGCATTATCCACCAAATCGAATACGTTGTAATCAGTTTGTTCCCAATCAGTTCCTAATATATCAGGTGATTTCACAAAAATAATAGCATCGACTTCATATTCTAAAGAAGAAACTAATTTTTTCTCATGTCCCTGCGCTGCTTCTAAACCAGGCAAATCCACTAAACATAATCCAGTTACATCGTAGTTGGGAAATTTAGTAAAAATATTGGCAGTTTTCACTGCTAAATAACGAGTGCGCCCCTCATTTTGGGTAACATAATCCAAAATTTCTTCCAATTCCAAGGTTTTAGGTTGCTTGGATAATAATTCAAAAAAAGTGGGAAAAGATTTATGAATAAATATCAGCTTCTCATAAATGGCTTTATCCAAATTACGATCCAAACTAGCATTTTCACTCAATTCTGGTAAAGGTTCATTAAAACGCTTTAATGAAAAGGGCTTAGGTAACTTTAATTTATCAAAATAAGGATGTAAAATTTCTTTCAAAAACTCTTCTTTGGTATAAAATTCTATTTTTGCATAAGCATCATCTTCATAATGATGAATTTTGCTTTTTGTCCCCGTACAAGGCAATTCGTCAGAAGTGGGAATTTCTTTATTGGATAAACCTGATATTTTTTGCAATAAAGTGCTTTTGCCCTGACGTGCTTTTCCCGCCACTCCAATATTGATAGTTTCCTTACTGAACCGCTTAGTTAAACTGGTAATAGACTCATTTAAAATAATAATTTCTTCTTCTAAACCACTAATTTGTCTTGCAATTTTAGTTGTTAATTGAACAATTTCCGCTGGTATATCATTTGAATCTTCTTGAATATCGGTTGCCATTTGCCGAATACTATCTATTTGCATTTCCAATTCAACTAAGCCAGCATGGGCTTTTTCGAGGGTTAATACTTTTTTATGGCGTTTGTCTAAAACTTCGGTAATTACCGATCTGATAGTCATTTTAGAAATTTCATTCCTTTTTAGTTTTTTTGTTTTTAACACAAATTAAAAGCTAAGTTATGCCTTTTATTTCATTTAAAATATACTTTGTTTGAGACTCTTTAATTAAAAATAAATCCAATTCATTTTCATTACGAAATCCTTTTATCTTTGACTTATATTTTTGGGCTATAATTATGTCTTCTATTTCTTTTTTTCTTGCTTTACTGATTTCTAAATATTCCACCTCGTTATCTATTCCTAAAAATTTTCTTTCTAATAAATTACTGGCAATTCCTGTTGTGCTGCTTCCTGTAAATGGGTCTAATATCCAAGCACCTTTTTCGGTTGATGCTAAAATTAATCTTGTTAATAACGATAATGGTTTTTGTGTTGGGTGTTTTCCACAACTTTTTTCCCATTTCGCAATTGCAGGCAATTTCCAAACATCTTTCATTTGTTTATTATCATTCAATTGTTTCATTAATTTATAATTAAAATAATGTGGAACTTTCTCTTCTTTTCTTGCCCAAATAATTTGTTCTGTTGAATGAGTAAAATAACGACATGAAAAATTTGGTGGTGGATTTGTTTTTTCCCAAGTTATTATATTTAAAATTTTAAAACCTAGTTCTAATAAAATTTGCCCAATACTAAAAATATTGTGAGAAGTTCCGCTAATCCAAATTGTTGCATTAGGTTTCATTTTATTTCGTATCAAAGATAACCATTTTTTATTAAAATTATTTATTTCATCAAATCCATAAGATTTATCCCATTTACCCTTATTAACACTGGTAATCTTTCCATTTTGAATTGTCAAACCTCCATTTGATAAAAAATATGGAGGATCAGCGAAAATCATATCAAATTTAAATTCAAACTTGGATAAAATATTAAAAATATCATCATTTATAAGGGTAAAAGATTTATCTTGAGACTTGAAATATGATTTAACCATTTATTCTGGCAATCCTAACCATTTCAGTGGTATCTTATTAAATAAATAATGACAATTCATGCTATTTATATAATTAAGAGTATCTTTGTAAGAGTCTTGTTTAAACCAATCATTTAACACATAGACATATTCTACTTTCCAATTTTGACTTTGCACAAGTTTTGAATATTGTTTTCTTTTAAAATCACAAGTTTGTAATTTTTCATCAACAGAACCTGCAACTTGCTGAAATTTAATCTCAACGATAAATAAAGTATCTCTTATTATTACAAATAATCCATTGTCAGGTAACAACTGTTTTGAAAGGTGATCTCTCCAGTCAATATTAAATTCAGCAAGAAATCTATAGAATTCATGCTTTTTAAAACAACGGGCAACCTCTTTATCTTTATAACAAATATGTACTCCAGAATTGTTGTTTGTATTTTTTATAGCATACCCATCAATATTTTTAAAAAGAGTAATTAAATCAACTCTTTCTTCAAAAATTAAACCAGTGTGAGTATTCGCTCCACCTATTCCATTTTTTATCATTTTAAATCTCTTTTTAGTTTGCTATTAAAAGCTCTGTTAATTGTCCTCTTTTGTTAGGATTAGCGTTAATACTTCTTTTCGCCATAACCCTATTGATTTGATATTTTTTAAATAAATCATCAAAAAAATTATCTTCTGGATTCTTTCCTTTTACGTCTGAATTACTTAATATCCATTTACATCCTATTGAATCTAAACTATCACAAAATTCTTTTAATCTTATTTGTTCATTGTCATCAAATTTGTTTTTTGCGTAAGAATTAAAACTTGATGTTTTTGATAAAGGTTTGTATGGGGGATCGAAATAAAAAATAGTGTTTTCTGTTACAAAATTTACAGTTTGCTCAAAATCTCCAGTTAAAGTTTTAACTTTTTGCAATAGTTTATTGACAGCTAAAAGATTTTTTTTATCACAAATTTTAGGTCTTTTATAACTTCCTATTGGAACATTGTACTCATTTTTTTTATTGACCCGATATAATCCGTTAAAACAAGTTTTATTTAAAAAAATAAATAATGCCGCTTGTGTAACTTTATTAGACTTTCTTATATTAAAAAGAGTTCTTTTAGCATAATAATATTGTTTTTTTTCTTCTAAGTTATTTTCAAAGAAGTGATATTCTTTTTCTAATTTCTCAAGTACGGGAATAAGATTATTTATATTTGTTTTTATTGTTTTATAAACATTTATTAAATCTTCATTTATATCGTTAATAACTACAAATTTTAGGTTAGGGAAATTGCTCAAAACCCAAAATAAAACAGCCCCACTTCCAACAAATGGTTCAATATATGCAAAATAATCGTGTTTTTGATATGGAAATTTACTCTCAATATCATTTAACAATTGAGTTTTACCACCAGCCCATTTTAAAAATGGTTTTGCTTTAGTTATCATTTTATATTCGTTGACTTTGAGTAAAACTTTCAATATTGCTAAATCCTGTTTGTTAAATCAATAGCAATATTTAAACTACTTATCCCACTATAAGGTAGGACAAGCAAATCAATTATCTTTTTAGGAAATCAAATTATTAGAAGACCATAAAAAATTGTTGGTATTATTGATTTTTTTATTTAAGTAAACGCTGTTTAACTTTTTGTAATTCGTCATAAGCGTCATCGGCTAATTTAGCAATATCTTCATTGTTAGCCAAACCAAGAACCATTTTAGGATTCATAAAACTTATTACTGATTTATTACCTTCAAGTTCGCGCACAACAATATTACAAGGCAATAAATTACCCGCATCGGCATCAGCATCAATAATTTTTTTAGCAACAATTGGTATGCAAGCACCAACAATACGGTAGCCCAACATATCCATATTAGCTTTCTTTTTTACCGTGGCTTGTACATCAATTTCACTGGCGGTACCGAAATTTTCAGCTTGCAGAGCGTCTTTAAGTAATTCTAAAGCTGCATTAAATCCAACATTTAATTCTACTTTGAAACTATACATAATTAAGAATTTATTCCTTTTTATTTTTTAAGAAGAAATCTTGAATGAAAAATACATAGAATATTTGCATTATGGTAGTTATACCAATTAAATGCTTTTGTTAAATACAATATTCATAATTTTCAGAATGGTGATAAATATCATGTTTTCAAGCCTTATTTTTTTGTTACCCTATATTTAAAATAGCCCTAAATAATGTAGTAATTTATCAAAAAATTTATTAGGTCTATAATTATTTAATTATCTTAGGCTAAAATCAATAAAAACTTTTTTCATTATTGGGTCGAGTTTTAAAACGCCTATGCACCCATAAATATTGCTCTGGAACTTGTAGAACTTGCTGTTCAATTAATTGATTAATTCTTAAAGTATCTTCTATTTCATTTCCACTAGGAAAATTGTCCAAAGGGGCTTGTAAAATTACTTTATAACCTTTATTTGCTTTTAACCGTTGCGTAAAAAATGGAATAACTATTGCTCCACTCATTTTAGCCAAGCGAGAAGTAGCAATATTGGTTGACGCTGAAATATTAAAAAAGTCAACGAATACACTATTTTTATGCCCAAAATTTTGATCAGTTGCAAACCATAAAGCTTTATTTTGCTTTAAACTTCGTAACATTTCACGTATTGAGTTGCGAGGAATAGCTTTTTCAGCCCAATGTTCTCGGCTTTTTTTCATAAAATATTCAATTAAAGGATTTTCATGTTGACGATAAACTCCATGAATGGACGTGTGCATAGTTAAAAAACGGGTGCCTATTTCTAAAGAGGTAAAATGCGCACTCAGTAAAATCACGCCTTTTCCATGCTCCAAAGCTTGATATAAATATTCTAATCCTTCTATATGCCCTAATGGTTTTAAGGTTTTATTTGGTAACCACCAGGCACTTAACATTTCCAATAATCCCATTCCCAATGATTGAAAATGTTGTCTAATTAAGTGCTTTTGTTGAATTTCATTAAGTTTTGGAAAACATAATTTTAGATTAATGGCGGCAATTTTACGACGACGAGCAATTAGATAATAAGCTAATATTCCAATCTGCCTACCTGCACTTAATCGCCATTGGTGAGGTAAATGAATTAAACTCCATAAAAAACCAATTCCAATCCATAATAACCAATAACGTGGTGCTAAAAGAGTTAAATTCATGTTTAATAATACTTGCGCATTGACAAAAAAGAATAAATATGTTCTGTATAAAAAACAATGCGAATGAAAGGTTAAAATAAAGGTAATTGCTCACTCCCCTTGTCTGAACTATGATTCTTTTGATTTGTATGATTGGCTTTGATTTTATACTTTGTTGATTAATTACAATCATAGTCTATTATTTAATCACAAAAATCATAGTTTCAGACAATAAAAAGCTATCTAGGACAGTGAGTAGTT
>DAOVUO010000333.1 GCA_030632545.1 Bacteroidales bacterium | reverse complement strand
TTTTTCGTTTATGGATTACAGTAATGAGCGCAAACAACTTAGCGTTTCGGAAAGTGTAAAAACTATAAAAGCAAACAAAGGCGCAGCAATTGGTAATGGTTTTGTTTTTGCACTAGTTTTATTAATTCCATACATCGGGGCAATTTTAGCTGGATTTGCTGCAATTATTGCTGTTGTGGCCGCTGCAATTACTACAAATTCCGAAAAATGGAAAGAGGTTTGTTAACTGGTTGCTGGTTAATTTACTGGTTACTGGTTTGCTGGTTGCTGGTTGACTTAGTTGCTGGTAATTGGTAATTCGTAATTGGTAATTCGTAATTGGTAATTGATTAAAAATTGTTTCTCACTTAACTGCTTTTAGCGCATAAACCAAAGGAAGTTTATCTTCTAATCCTTTAACTGCAAAGCGATTTTCAGAAATTTCGGTATTTTCCTTAAATATTGGATAAGGCGAATAATTGAACTCTTGAAATGTTTCAATTTTCAGTCCTGAATTTATTAAAGCCTGAATTACATCGCTTAAAGTATGATTCCATGAAATTGATTTATTGCGAATTGCTGCATTTTTATCAGTATATGTGCCTTCAATTTCTTCTGCAATTTCGCCTGTATTAAAATAGCCGTATTCTACTGTTTTAAAATCGTAGCTAAACGTCCAAACTACTGGATGAAATTCGGCAAAAACTAAACTTCCGCCTTTTTTAAGAAATCTGGACACAATATCCGCCCATTTTTGAATATCTGGCAGCCAGCCAATTGTACCATAAGAAGCAAAAACAATATCAAACTCTTTATCCAGAACTTCGTGTATACCGTAAATATCACTTAAAATAAACTCCACATCTAATCCGAGCTTTTGATTTAATTCCTGCGCCTTTGCAATAGCCTCTTCAGAAAAATCAACAGCCGTAACTTTTGCTCCCAAACGGGCTAATGACAAACTATCTAATCCAAAATGACATTGTAAATGCAAAACATTTTCCCCCTCAATATTGCCTAAAAGCTCTAATTCAATGGAATTTAATGATGACTTCCCTTTTACAAATTCATCTACATTATAAAAATCAGAATTATAATGCGTTTCAACTTTATTATTCCAAAGCTCTTTATTTATTGCGATATAATCGTTTTTTGTACTCATATTTTAAATAATTGTTTTTTATAACAATGCTTCGGTGAATTTTTATAAACTACTGAAATACATAGATTTACTAAATTCTGCTTTATTTACTATATTGCTTATAACTAGCGGCCTACAGTTTTGAAACAGTAAATTTAGTAAATCTGAACGAAGTATTGTTATAAATTACTGAAATTCATAGATTTACTAAATCTCGTTTTATTTACTATATTGCTTATAATTAATGAATTACAGTTTTTAAAGCAGTAGATTTAGTAAATCTCAACGTCCAAGTCTGAGCAATACAGAACTATTATTAAAGATAATCAATATTACTAATATTTTTTGTAAATGGCTCAACAGCCCTATTATAAACTCCTTGTAAATAAGCTATTGCCATACCATAATTTGTCACTGGCACTTTTGCTTCAATAGCAGGTAAAAGTCTGTTTTTTAACTGTTTTGATGTAATCATGCAGCCACCACATTGAATAATTATTGAATAATCGGTAATTGGTCTTTTTAAACTATCCAAACCCGAAACTACATCAAAATCAAGCTTTTTCCCCGAAAATTGCGTAATCCATCGTGGAATTTTTACTCTACCAATATCGTCGCAAGAAACGTGATGCGTACATGATTCAAGCAAAAGTACTCTATCACCATCTTTTAAATTTTCTAAATGTGGCGTACCTTGCAAGTAATGGTCAAACTCACCTTTTAATCGAGCCAATAAAATACTAAAACTGGTTAAAGGAATTGATTTTGGAACAGAAGCACTTGCCTTTAAAAAAATCTGGCTATCGGTTACAGCTAATTTGGGTTGAATTTGCGTTTTTCGTAAAAAAGCATCTACCTCCCTTTCTTTCAGTACAATTGCCACACAATCATTATCCAAAATATCGCGAATAGTTTGTACTTGTGGCAAAATTAATCTGCCTGCTGGTGCTTCCACATCAATTGGTGTAATTAGCAACACAATATCACCATAAGAAACTAAATCGCCTAATATACTTGGCTGCTTATACGAATTTTCGGGTAAAAACTTAGCTATTAATTGTAGGATTTTGGTATTATCAATATCTCTTTCGGCATTTAAACTAATTATATTAGTCTCCAAATTGAGTTCTAAATTTGCCATAATATCTAAATCAAGCTCTTCAATATCACACTTATTATGAACAATAAAATAGGGTGTTTTATACTTTTTAAATTCAGTTATCAAGTTTTCTTCAATTATAGAAAACTGATTTTCGATAATAATTAAAATAGCTAAATCAATAAGTTTAATTGCATCAAGCGTTTTTTCAATTCTGAGTTTTCCTAAGTCGCCTTTATCATCAATCCCTGCGGTATCAACCAAAACGACAGGCCCAAAACCAGTAATTTCGACAGATTTTTTTACTGGATCGGTAGTAGTTCCAGCCGTATTCGAAACAATTGCCACTTGCTGTCCGACTAAAAAATTAATTAATGTACTTTTTCCGTTATTTCGCCTTCCAAAAATTCCTATGTGCGGTTTTAGCTCTCGTCCTTTTTTCATACTTAAATAAACAACATTGATAATTCTTCAAAGTAAGAAATAATTCACAAACATAGCCATGACAAATATCAAAAGCTAAAAATTATATTTTCCGAGCTTTCCATTTTGGCTTAAAAAACACTCCATAAGCCGAAATCACAACATAAAATGGATAAATCATCTGAATAAGTACAAAATGTAATGGATTTACCTTTTTATTAAACCATTGACTTACACTCTTCAGAAAAAGGAAATCGGGAATTGATTTTAATACAAATAGAACTAAACACAATATCCATGAGGTTTGATAAAAAAAGCCTAATACAAAACTAAAAAGTATAAATATATTTAAAAATAACACCAAAAAACCAGAGTAAATCACGTCAAAATCAGAATAATATTTTGCTTTTGAGACCCACCTTAATCGCTGAGAAAAAAAACTTCTTAAATTTGGCTGGGCTTTAGTTTTAACAATTATTTCTTCATTAACACAAAATGCTATTTTTTTATTCGCTCTTTTAGCTGCTAACATCAGCATCATGTCGTCACCCGAAGCAAATTTTTGATTCTGAATATGCGAATTTTCAAGATATAATTCTTTTTTAAAGCCCAAATTAGCCCCATTGCACATTATTGGTTTTTTCTTTAAAGCTGCTGCTCCTCCAGAAGCAATTAAACTTAAAAATTCTAAAGATTGTAATCTTTCAAATAGCGAATTTGCTTGCATTAATACAGGAGCGATAATAAAATCAAAATCTTTAGTAGCAAAACAATTCTGATAAGAGGAAATCCAATTCTGTCCCACTCTACAATCGGCATCAGTAGTAACAATATAATTATATTTAGATTTTTCCACACCAAATGCGATTGCCTGTTTTTTGCCAATTCGTCCCTTTGGTAATTCGGTCACACTCAGGCGTTTATCTTTATTTATCAATGAATTACACAAGAAAAAACTTTTATCTAATGAATGATCGTCAATAAATATTACTTCAAAATTATTGGCCTTTTGTAGCTTTAAATCGCTTATTAAATTTGGCAGATTTTCTTCTTCATTTCGAAATGGGACAATAAGACTAAGTCCTATATCCGTACTAATATCAAGTTTTTGCTCACTATTTTTAAGTTTTTTGTTCCAAACAATTTGATACGAAAAAATAAGGTAATTATAGAGCAAAACCACTATAATTCCGAACAAAAAAATCAGGATTTCCATTCAGCTAAATTCTCCATAAAATAATCGGCTGCTTTTAGCATTCTAGTACCGTACCATGAAAACATTTCTCCATCAACAAAAAATATTTTTGCCTTTGGAAAAAACTGAGCTATATCTGCTGCATGCTCTTTTGTAAAACTGTAAGGTTCAGAAGGAAGAAATATAATTTCGGGCGACAGTTTTTTTAAACTTT
>DAOVUO010000015.1 GCA_030632545.1 Bacteroidales bacterium | reverse complement strand
TCGAAGTTACTTATTACAAAATCTCATAACAAAGTTGAACCACTTTGTGGTTCTGTCATCACTATTGTAATTATCCCTGCATTTATGCCAAAGCTTTGCTTGGCAACATACAGGGCTATTCATATTCAAGCCCTTTAGGCTTATAGCTACCATGTTTTTTTTAAAACTTGGCACTCGAAACTTAAAACTTAACTAAGTATTATATAATTAAAGCCCAAGTGATTGTTTTAGTTGAGATATTTGTTGTTCCCAAAGGTTTTGATTCTCTTCTAGTTCATCCTCTTCGGAGTAGTCTGTTATCATTAACGACACATCGCCTGTGAGTTCTTCTTCTTGAATCCTAAATTCAAAGAAAGTTCCTGATTCTTCAATTTCTTTTTTATCGTTAAGCCAAGTAAATCTTACAAATTCATTTGTTTTATTTTCAATTCTTCTAGCTAATTGTACTGAACCATCCCATTTGAATGTGTATATATCTTCACTAGAATTTACATCATCAGCAAACCATTCTGATAAACCAGAAGGTGAATTTATTCTTACATAAATTAATTTTGGAGAAGTGTTTACAACAAACTCCATTTTAAATTCTTTTTTCATTTCTAATTATTTGAGATAAGAGACTTTAAATCAGTCGATTGTACAACTGAGGAGTTTAAATATAATATTTTTTTTTAAATCAACAAAAATAAATATTAGTGGTATGTTTTTAATTTTATGAATTTGAGTAACTTATGTTGTTTTTTCTTAGGGGCTATTAAATATGTATTTTAAGTAAATTTTATTATTTTTGCATTTGGAAAGTGAAAATATTGAAATTTTATGTTTGAGAATTTATCCGATAAATTAGATCGTTCCTTAAAACTGTTAAAAGGTCAGGGAAGGATATCTGAATTAAATATTGCAGAGACGCTTAAGGAAGTTAGACGAGCGTTGCTAGATGCTGACGTTAACTTTAAAATTGCCAAAGATTTTACAAATAGGGTAAAAGAAAAGGCTTTAGGGCAAAATGTATTGCTTTCTGTTAAGCCAGGTGAATTGATGGTTAAAATTGTTCACGATGAGTTAGCAGATTTAATGGGTGGCGAGTACGTAGATGTTAATCTAACAGGTAATCCATCAGTGATTTTAATAGCAGGTTTACAAGGTTCTGGAAAAACTACCTTTACTGGTAAATTTGCTAATTTATTAAAGAATAAACGTAATAAGCGGGTTCTGCTTGTTGCTGGTGATATATATCGTCCTGCTGCTATTGAGCAGTTGAAAGTTTTAGGTGAGCAGATTAATGTTCAAGTATATACAGAAGACGGAAATAAAAATCCTGTTCAGATTGCAAAAAATGCAGTAAAAGAAGCTAAGCAGCGTGGATATGATGTAGTAATTATTGATACTGCTGGTCGTTTGGCAGTTGATGAAGAGATGATGAATGAGATTAGCAACATTAAAAAGGCTGTTGATCCTCAGGAAATTCTTTTTGTTGTTGATGCTATGACTGGTCAGGATGCAGTAAATACTGCAAAAGAATTTAATGATAGATTAAATTTTGATGGAGTTGTACTTACTAAGCTAGATGGTGATACTCGTGGTGGTGCTGCACTTTCTATTCGTTCAGTAGTTAATAAGCCAATAAAGTATATTGGTACAGGCGAGAAAATGGAGGCATTAGATGTTTTTCACCCAAATCGTATGGCCGATAGAATATTGGGCATGGGTGATGTGCTTTCGTTGGTAGAGAAAGCTCAAGAACAGTTTGATGAGGTAGAAGCTCGCAAATTGCAGAAAAAAATTGCCAAGAATAAATTTAATTTTGATGATTTTCTAACACAAATTCAGCAGATTAAAAAAATGGGTAATTTAAAGGACCTTGCTTCAATGATACCAGGTGTTGGAAAGGCAATTAAAGATATGGATATAGATGATGATGCTTTTAAAGGTATAGAAGCTATTATTCAGTCTATGACACCCGTAGAGCGCGACACTCCAGAGGTATTGAATGGAGTTAGGAAGAATAGAATTGCCAAGGGAAGCGGAACTTCGATACAAGATGTAAATCGCCTGATTAAGCAGTTTGACGAAACACGTAAAATGATGCGTATGATGTCGGCTGGTAAAGGTATGGGTAAAAAGGCAATGGCTGGAGTTAGAAAAAAAACAAAGGGAAAGAAAAAACGCCGTTAAAATATTAATTTATGGCTTATCAAATAATTGATGGTAAAAAGGTTTCTGCTGAATTAAAGGATGAGATTGCGGAAATTGTAAATGATAGAATTGAAAAGGGGCAAAAAAAACCACATCTAGCGGCAGTTCTGGTAGGAAATGATGGAGCTAGTGAAACTTATGTGAATCACAAAGTTAAAGCTTGTGCGCAAGTTGGTTTTGAGAGTACATTAATACGGTTGCCCGAAGATACATCAGAAAACGAAATACTTAGTGCTGTAAACCAGTTGAATAATGATTCGGATATAGATGGATTTATTGTTCAATTACCTTTACCCAAACATATAAATGAGCAGAAGATTATTGAAGCAATAGCACCTGAAAAAGATGTGGATGGATTTCATCCTATAAATTTAGGAAAAATGGTTGTAGGTTTACCTGCTTTTATTTCAGCTACACCGTTTGGAATTGTAGAGCTTTTAAAAAAATATAATATTGAAACTCAAGGGAAAAATGTTGTTGTATTAGGTAGAAGCAATATTGTTGGTACACCTTTATCTATTTTATTAAGCAGAAAGTCTGATTTTGGAAATGCGACTGTAACAATTTGCCATAGTCGAACACAAAATATTGGTGAAATCACTTCTAAAGCGGATATTTTAATTGCAGCATTAGGTAGGCCAGAATTTGTTACTGCTAATATGGTAAAAGAGGGCGCAGTTGTAATTGATGTTGGAACAACTCGTGTTAAATCAGATAAAACAAAATCGGGGTGGAAATTAAAGGGCGATGTTTTGTTTGACGAAGTTGCGCCAAAGTGCTCTTATATAACGCCTGTTCCTGGTGGTGTAGGGCCAATGACAATAGTTTCTTTACTAAAGAATACTCTTATAGCAGCTTCTGGCAAAAAGTAGTTTATCTTTTTAGCGAAGGTATTTTTATAATAAATTCAGTTTTTTCATTTAGTGTTGAATTTACTTGAATACTGGCATTTAGTTCTTCTACATACGATTTTACAATGGTTAGTCCAATTCCTAATCCTCTAAATAACTGGTCGGTATGCTTTGCTTTCCAGAAACGTGTAAATATATTAGGTAGGTCTTTTTCCCTGATACCAATTCCATTATCAGTAACAAATAATTCTATTTTATCATTTAATATATTGAATCCAAACACAATTGTTCCTTCTTGAGTGAATTTTAAAGAATTATGAATTAAATGTCTATATATTTCTTTTATTTTTGTTTTATCCGATGACAAAGTAGTTTTTTTACTATTAGTAATTGCTTTGATTGAAATATTTGGATTATTAACGAAAAGGTCGTTTTCTTCAGCTTCTATTTTCACATCGTTTATCAAGCTATTTAAATCAAAATCTTCAACAATTATTTTCGATTTATCAGATTGTATTTCAGCCATTTCAACAATATTTTGTATTATGGCAAGTAATTCGTCGGCACCGTTTTGAATATATTTATCGTAAATTTTGGCTTTTTCGTTCTCTTTATTATTTTCCAACATTAGGTTTACAAAACCAAGCATTCCATTAAGTGGTGTTCTTATTTCGTGAGATATATTGGTTAAAAAGGCTGTTTTAAGTCTATCAGATTCTTCCGCTTTTTCTTTTGCAATGCGCAAATCATGTATAAGCTTACTATTTTCGTAACCTAAATTAAATGAGCGTATAGCATTTGTAAGAATTAGTTTTACATCTTCCTTTTCCCAAGGTTTTGCTATATATTTATATATTCCAACATCGTTAATTGCATCTATAATTGCTTGTAAATCAGTGTAACCAGTCATTAGCATTAGAATTGTACTTGGAAAACGATCTGATATTTTTTTTAATAATTCTATTCCACTAATTTGGGGCATTCTTTGATCAGAAATGACGACCTTTATTGTGTTTTCCTCAAAAACACTCCATGCTTCTTCTTCTGTAAGAGCAGTAAATACTTTAAAATCTTTATAGAAAGTAAATTTAAACCCAGTAAGGTTTTGTTCTTCATCATCAATATATAATATTGGCTCGAGAATTTTATTTGCTTTGGTTTTCATTATACAATTCTATTTAATAGGTAAAAATACAAAAAAACTAGTTCCTTTTCCAATTTCTGATATTAGTTTAATTTGACCTTTGTGATTTTTTATAATAGTGTAACTTATTGCAAGGCCAAGTCCTGTTCCTTTTCCAATCTCTTTTGTTGTAAAAAAAGGTTCGAAAATTTTATCTTGAAGTTCTTCAGGTATACCCTGTCCGCTATCTTTTATTTCAACAACTAGATATTCATTTTCTATATATGTTTTTATTTCTATTGTACCTGAATCCTCAATTGCCTGAATTGCATTAACTATTAGGTTCATAAAAACTTGATTTATTTTACCTATAGAGCAGAATATAAATGGAATGTCGCCATAATTTTTTATTATTTCAATTTTACCTTTGTGCTGATTTTTCAGAAGTAGTAATGTTGAGTCTATATTTTCGTTAATATCAGCATTAGAAAAGTTCTCTTCAGTGCCACGAGAGAATGTACGAAGACTTTTTATAATTTCTACAGTTCTATTAATTCCGATGTTAATGTTGCCTATAAGTAAATTTATGTTGCTAACATGTTCTTCTATTTCAGATTTTATTTCTATTTCAGTTTTATCCTCTTGAATCCTTAGTGAATCGTCAGTAAGGTCTTCTACTAGGCTTTCTAATCCCATCATATTTGACGAGATAAAGTTTATGGGATTATTTATTTCGTGCGCAATACCCGCTGTGAGTGTGCCTAAAGAAGCCATTTTTTCCTGCTGAACAAGTTGCGATTGTGCCGATTTTAATTTAGTTAAAGTGTTTTCAAGTTCGCTCGTTTTTTTAATTAAACTGTTGTTTGTATTATATATTTTATCACTCTGTTTTTCAACTTTAATTTTCTCGTTGCCTAATGCAATATTTACTTTGCTTAATTCTTCATTTTTAATAGCAATATCAGCATATAACTGAATTATTTCATTTGTTCTACTACGGACAATATCTTCAAGATTATTACGATGCTTTATTATTTCATATTCTTGTTCTTTTCTTTTTGTAATATCATAAGTATAACCAAAAGCTTTAATTGCATTATTATTCTTATCAAATATAAATTCAGCTCTTTCGTGAAGCCATTTTATTCCTGATGAAGATTCGTAGCGAAATTCAATATTGTATTCCTTATTGTTTTTAATTGCATTATTCCAGTTACTTAAAAATATAGCTCTATCTTCTTCATATATTTTTTTTACTATAATATCAAAATTTAAACTAGTATTTTTGTCTAAATTAAATATATTATATTCTTCCGTAGACCATGTGACTTTATTATTTATAAGGTCTCTTTCCCAGCTTCCAATACCAGCAATAGATTGCGTTTTTAATAAAGTTTGCTGACTCTTTTTTAGTATTTTTACAATTCTATCATTTTCCTTTTCTTTTGATAATAATGAGTTTAGCATTTTTTGATACTGCGTGTAAAGAATCCCAATTTCATCTTTAGAACTGGTTTCTACTTTTATGTTATAATTTTGATTATGAGTTACTTGTGCGCTTATTTGAGCAAGTTTTAGAATTGGTGCAGTAATTATTTTTTGGAGGGTGCTAATAAGAATAAATGCAATAATTGTTAATATGATAGCAATTATAAAAATATAGGTAAAAGAACGTTGTTTGTATTTACTAATACCAGTTTTTATATTAAGAATCAGATTTCCATATTTTTCTGTTTCAAAATAAATAGGATAGTCTATATAAAGTTTATCATTAATAAATTTGATAATATGGTGATTTATTGAAGTAACTAATTCGGTTTCTATAAGTATGATACTATCTCTTGCATATTGTGAAAAAATATTATGTTCATTATCTAATACAGTAAGCGACATAATGTTTTCTTTGCTGGATAGTTTTTCAAGTGATTCATAAACTTGATTTTGGTAGTTAAACGCCATAGGAGCAGCAATTAGTTCATTTATTAATTTTGCATCCATTATTGATGTTTCGACTACTTCTTGTTTAAATGATTCCAGATTTATGTACAAAATAAATATACTACTTAAAAATACCGACGGAATGGTAATTGCCAAAGTGACAATAATAATTTTGTATTTTATCGATATCTTTTTAAACATTTATTTAATGATTTTTCCCATTCTTATTAATCCTGAGTTAGGTTTAATATTAGATTTTTCAAATGATTTCATATTTAGCTCAAAACTAATTGTGCCCTTGGGTGTTATAAACATATTAATATGTACACCTTGTTCCCCAAAATTTGGTGAGTCGCCAATTAATAATATTGGTTTTCCTTCAGTTGCAGTTACTAAACTAGGTATGTAATGTAAACAGTCCTCACTAACAACAATTACATTTGCATTTATGGCTTCATCTATACTTTTTCCTGTTTTAAACTCTACTTCTTGTCCTTTTAATTTTATTTGACTTAAAGTCTTTTTTAATTCTTTATTTATATCTTTTTGAGTAAGACTATAGATGTAGAATTTCTTTTTACTTTCGAATAATACAGACTCGTTTTGCCATTCACTAAATTTAATGAAGCGTGTAATAAAAACAGCTTTTAGCATATTCTCAGAGTGTTGAGCCTGTACATGTGTAGTCATTATAATGGTTAATGATACAAAAAGTAGAAAGGGTTTCATTAAAATATATTACTAATTAGCTGTGAAATATCAAATCTAACATCAAATCTAATCATTTTATGTGTAAAAAAAAAGCTGTTTGATAAAATATCAAACAGCTTTACATATTAATTATTAAAATATAAGATTATCCATGTAAAATCATAGTTTGTAAATAATATACACCAGCACCCGCAAGATATCCAATAAATGCTAATAAACTGATATTTTTCAAATACCAAATAAAATCAATTTTTTCCATACCCATTGCCGCAACACCAGCTGCTGAACCAATAATTAAAATACTTCCGCCTGTACCAGCACAATATGCTAAAAATTCCCAGAAAACACCGTCAACTACAAAGTTTGCAGCATATCCAGTTGCTTCAGGGCCAGCAATATCATACATTCCCATTGCTCCTGCAACTAAAGGTACATTATCTACAATTGATGAAAGTACACCTATTGCTAAATTGATTAGGTAAATATCGCCTAATTTATCATCAAGAAACTTGGCCATGAGACCTAATTGTCCTGCTGATTGCATACTTGCTACGGCTAATAATATACCTAGGAAGAATAAAACCGTAGGGACATCAACTTTTGATAAGATTTTTGTTACAACAAGCTTGTCCTTTGTTTCTACACTAAAATTATTAGTTTTAGTTCCTACTAATTCTCCAGCTAATTTTTTCTTAACTACATACCATCGGTGAAGAACTTCTGTAACTACCCATAAGTTACCTAAACCGAATAACATACCTAAATATGGAGGTAAATGAGTAAATGTTTTGAAAACAGGTACAAATAATAGAGATGAAACACCTAAGATAAGAATAAAAATTTGCTGTCTTTTTGATGTTAAGTCATTATTACTATTATCTAGTACAGGACGCTCAACATTACCTTTTAATGTAAATGAAACAATTACAAGAGGAACAATCATTGTTACTAAACTTGGTAAAAATACAAATGTTATGATGTTTGCCGCAGTAACCTGACCACCAATCCAAAGCATAATTGTTGTAACATCACCAATTGGCGACCATGCGCCACCTGCATTAGCAGCAAGAATTACCATACTAGCAAAGAACCAACGGGTTTTTTTGTCTGAAATAAGTTTACGTAATAATGCTACAAGAACAATTGTAGTTGTTAGGTTATCTAAAGCAGCTGACATGAAGAAAGTTAAAAAACTTAAAATCCATAAAAGCTTAACTTTATCGGTTGTCTTAATTTTATCTGTAATTACTTTAAATCCTTGGTGTTGATCTACAATTTCAACAATTGTCATCGCACCCAAAAGGAAAAATAAAATTTCAGAAATTTCGCCTAAATGATGAAGAAGTTCGTGGTGAGAAATAAACTCAACCATACCTTCGTGGTTATTTTTTGCGGGATTATTACCTACAAATTCGCCCCAAGCACTACTAACATACTCGCCTGAGCTATTAACCATATTTAAAATATCGTGGCTTCCTAACATGTACACCACCCAAGTTAAAACACCAATTAATAAGGCTGGCGCAGCTTTATCAATTCGTAAGGGATGTTCTAAGGCTATGGCTGTATAACCCAGAACAAAAATTACTACCATTAAAATGAACATAATCTACTTATTTTTAATTAGATATTTAGATTGATTTCGTGTTTTTTTTCGAGCTCAAATATAGATATGTTAAGGCTTTAAGTGAATTTTAATTGCATATTTAACAACATAAAATTACTCAATTATTAAGCAGTTTTGTTGAATCAGTTTTATTTTTTTTTGTTTTAAATAAAGGGAGTAGTTTGTCGAATTCGTGTCGATAGAAAATACCTAAGCCGTAAGAATAAGGTACTTGTTCGAAATATATATCATTTTGATTTGTTTTAGTGAAGGCCTTGGCTTTAAATTTTCCACTTTTGTCAATTTTATACTCGAGTTCCATATCGCCTACAAAATTTTGATTATTAGTATTTTGCGTGCTATTACTTACCCCAAAATTGCTATTTATGCTTAGTCGTTCATTGAGTAATTGTGTAGATAGCTCTACTTCGAGCTCCGAACCGCCCAAACTGTCGCCTGTATTGTAGTTTATTCCTATGTCCAAATCATTACTAATTTGTGAGAGCCAATGACTTAATTGGTTTGTAAGCATTTCGGATGTATTAAAATCTACACCACCTTGTTTTGGAGCTTCTTGTTTGTATCCTGGTAAAGCCTGAAATTTATTGAAAATTAGTAATGATAATATTTGTTTATTTAATTCATCGGCAGGAAGATTAGTAAATTGCTGTACTAAATCTTCTCCAGCCGTAGGAAGGTCAATTCCAAATTTAATTACTGGTTGTTCAAGATTATTGGTCATATTTAGCTTACAATCAGCAGGGATTTTAGTGTTTTTATCATTGTCGTCGTATGTGAGTTCGTATAGAGCCACTTTTTTAACGCTGTAAATGGCATTTAGGCTAATTTCGGCATTATAAGGATCGCCATTCCACCTAATCAGTCCACCTTTTTCTACGGTAAATTTTTTGTTTAAGGTACTTCCAAGGGTAAACAAATAATCGCCTTTTGTAACTATATAGTCGCCATACATACTAAGGTCGCCATTGGCATTAATCAGCATTTTAATATTTCCTTGACCACGAGCTTTAATAATATCACCTACTTTTTCATCAAAAATTAATTGTATTTCAGCATCTGGAGTTACCGTAAGTGTAAAATCCATTTCCATTTTCGATACTTCTTTTGAATAAAGTACGGGTTCTGTATTAATATCTTGATTTTCTGTGCTTTCAAAAGTTAAAAATGCTGTTTCTTCGATGTCTGATTCAGAAGTAAGTGGGATGAAGAATCGTGTGCCAGGCATTGTTGTTCCACTAATTTTTATCTGAATATCATCTGGAGTACCATATATTTTAATATCTGTTGCTAAATTTGCAGAGCCGTAGAAATAAGATGTATCTGTTTGGCGAGTATTTAATAAATTAAAATTATTTGTGAATAAGCCAATATCAATATTAAGTTCTTCAAAACCGTTTGCATACTCTAAAGTTCCGTTTATAGTAGCAGTGTTTTTTGCCTGTTCCATTTGGAAGTCGCTCAGTATAATTTTTCCTGGCTCAATAAAAATTGTGTCAGAAATATTAAATCTAGACTGTAGATAATCTATTGTAAATTTAGTTTTTGCAAGAATAATTTCGCCAGTAATTTCTGGTTCAGCAATATTGCCTTTCATTGATAAGTTTCCATTAATATAGCCCACAGGATTAGATAGATAGCCTGTTAGAAATGGTTCAATAGTTTTGGTTCGGAGATGATATAAAGTTATTGTGTCTAAATTAATATAATTGGTGCTAGGCGAGTAATTTCCAGTTATTAGCAAGGTTTGTGTTTTTAATCTTCTTCCAGTTTCAGCTAATAATTTAATGTTTATATAATCATTCTTTTTGTCATAATCAGAATGAATGTACGTATTACCAATATTCTGATTATTAATTGTGAAGCTAAAAATAGTATCTTTTGCGTATATTATTGGAATGTCAAGTAGGTTAATTAAATTTAGATCTCCATTAAGCTTTCCACTGACAATTAGTCCATTTCCTTGAAGTATCTGGTTGAGATTCTCTAGTTGAAAATTTTGAAATCTAATTTTTAGGGTGTCGCTTAGATTTTCAGAAATATTACCATTTAAACTTACTTTATCAATTTCGTTGTAAAAGTTTAAATTATTTATTGCTATTTTATCAGTCGAAATATTTATTTCGGCTTGTTCGAGCGACCAGATTTTATCGTCTAATATAATTTCTGTTGGCGAAAGTGTAAACTGGTAGTTAACATCTATGGAATCAATTTTTTGAGGAACTAAGCGTACATTAATCTCCCCACTATAATTATGTATAGGGGCAAAATTTCCCCAGTCGCAAGTAAAATATGAAGTATCTTTTGAAACTTGCCAATCCATAGTAAATTGGTTTAAATATACTTGATTTACTATCGAAATTCCATCACTTGAAGCACTCAATATTAGTTTATTAAACATTGTACGTACATCAAAGTCAAGGTTTTTTATACTGTTACCAACAAAACTAATGGAATCGGTTTTTGCATTAAATTCCAAATAGTTTAAATCAAGAAAGTATAAGCCTTTTATTTTACTTTTGGGAGCAACATAGTAATCTGGAGCAAAAATTTCAGTTAAAGGTGAAATATTTTTGATTTGAATATCGAAACTAAGTTTTTTGTTTTCATCAAGATTGTCAAATGCAAGAGGGTGGTTTAGTGTTAGTTCTTCTTCAGTGTATTGTTCCTCCTCAAATACTGTTGGAATAAATTGCTTAAGCGAAGTTTTTGCAGCTTTTATTAATTCAGAGCTTGTGAATTTTCCTTGTGCTTTTGCATTGAGGAAATCTGAGTAAAGAATTATTCTGCGTTCAGTGCCAATAGAATCAGCTTTTAAAACTATTTTTTTTATTAATAAATTTTGGAATGGCGTGGTGTAATTAATGTTTTTTATTTCAATATTTCCAGTAAAGCTGTCTATATTATTAAAGTTAAATTCGGTAGTCAGTAAGTCAATTTTAATAATTTTAGTGGTAAATGTTTGGTCTAGCTTAAGTGCATTTAAATTTGCCCTATTTAAGGTAAATTTATTATTACCAATAATATTATTTTTATAAAAATATAGATTTAAGAAAAATGTGAAATTTAAGTTTGCATCTTCGGATAATAATTTGAAAACTATATGGTTATTGTCGATTTGAAAATTGTAGCTCATGGAGTCTAATTTCGTCTCTTCAAGTGTAATTTCAGATAGCTTTCCAGTCATATTAGCTTTAATTTCATTTTTTGAGTACTGAATAGAAAATTTGTTGTAAAGTTCAATTTGTAAACTGTCATAAGGACTTCCTGGTAGTTGTTTACTTTTTAGCTTATTTGACCAGAACTCACCATTTGCTAGGTAGCTGGTGTCATTATAATCGAGTTTAGTATCTAATGAAATTTGTCCAAATAGTGTATTTAATTTTGCCTCAATGTTTGCATCTTTTAGAGAGCCAAAAGCCTTTGCTTTTAAATCTATATTTGCCAATGTATCATTTAAAAAGGGCAAATTTAGAATATTGCCTAATTTATTATTTAGTACATTAAGATTGCTTTTAATCTCTAACTGTGGAATTTCAAAACTAAGCTTTGCCATATTTTGCATGTTCTGAATATTGGCATTAATAAAAATTTGGTTTTGAGACCCAAGCTTTAAATTAAATGCATGAAGCTGAATCCCATTAAGGTTTCCTTTGATATTTCCGTGAACAGTAAAGTGTGTATTTGGTATGCTGTCTGTGAAATAGCTTAAGTCGCTTGTGAATATTTGTAAAGCACTATCTTTATGAGCATAAAGTCGAATTAGTCCATTTTTATATACTTCTGCAAAATTGTTGCATTTATTTGGGCTGGCATTTATTTGCTTAAAGTAAAGTCTTGATTTATTGAGAAGTAGCTCGAAGTTGTCTAACGAAATTTCGTTTGGGTTATAATTTAAATCAGTGCTTAAATTTTTTATTTTAAGTCCAGATTTTTCTTTTAAATTAAATTTATTTAATCTAAAATTAATCACTTCACCCTGATTATAAAAATTTAAAATATCAGCATTAGCCTTAATTTCAATGTCCTGAGAGTTAAATTTACCATTAATTAAGTTCGAACTATCATTTTTACTAATAATGTGAATATTCCCAATTTGAATGCGCTCACTTTCATAAGTCCATGGTTCTGTGTTTGTTTGGTTGTTTGTAGTATCAGTTGAATACCATTTTAGCCATTGTGCTAAATTGTCGTTACCTAAACTATCATAATGTTGGTACATGTAGAGCGTATCAATTGCAAGCTGATATACAGTAAATTCCTTTTTGGTAGTATTGATTCTAGGTAGAGTTAAATCAATTTTCCCAATATGGAAAAGTGTGTCATCATTTAAATCATATATAGTAATATCCGAAAAATAAAAACCAGGAGTAAAAATGCCTAAATCATTGATTGATATTTTACTGTGTGTGTAATTTTGGGCATAGTTTGATATTTTGTTTAGTAGGTATTTTTTTATTGGAAGTTTATCAAAAGCAAAAACAGCTAAATAGTGAAGCAAAAAAACTTCGGTAATAACTATAAATAGTACAATGTATGTTTTTGTTTTTTTGATATCTAAATGTATTAATTGTATTTAAGATTTACAACAGTAATTCCTGAGCCACCTGCTTCAATTTTTTCATCTTTAAACGATACAACAAAATCCACGGTTTTTAGATAATCTCTAATAAATTGTCGTAAAATTCCGTTACCAGTTCCATGCAAAATTTTCACTTCAGATACTTGACTAATAATAACCTCGTCCATGTATTTGGAAACGGTATGAATTGCTTCTTCAGTACGTTTACCACGAACATCGAGTCCAAATGCAAAATCAGATTTCGTTTTTGATATGTCAAATTGTCTGAACGAATTACTATTACTAGTTATATTTTTTTTAGGGTCTTTTTTTATTTTTTCTAATGTTTCAATGCTAATGTGTGCTCTAATATTACCAAAATTCACAAAAGCTGAATTGTTTTTTATTTTTTCAATTATTCCGGTACTATTTTGACCGTAAATTTTTACAGTATCGCCAACTTCTAATGCTTTTTCTTCTACAATTGGTTCGGGATTACTTTCAATATTTTGTGTTTTTTTCTTTTTGGCTAATACATTTGCTTGTTTTTGTTTAATTTTTTCAATTTTACGTTCAATAGCCGACTCATCATCTAATAATTTTTTTTCTGTTTTTTGCTTGAATGCATCTAAATTTTTTCTGAGTCCTTTTGTTTTTTCTTTTTCTGCTTGCGATTGTCGAATTTCAAAAATTGTATTTTCAATTTTTCTATTCACATTTTGTAGTAATTCATTTGCCTCTTTTTTTGCTTCGTCAATAATTTTTTTCTTATCGCTCAGCGTTGATTCAAGTTGCTTATCAAATTTAGAAAGCTTTTCCTCGAGTTTTTTTTCTTGAAGTCTAATGCTTTTTCTTTTTTCCTGATAATAGTTTCTATCTCGCTCTATGGCTTTTAGATTTTTATCAAAATTTACATTATCCTCACCAATTTTTTCGGAGGCATTATCTAAAATATCCCTTGGAAGTCCAATTTTACCAGCAATTTCAAAGGCAAAAGAACTGCCTGGTTTTCCAACTTTTAGTTTGTATAAAGGTTCTAGTTTGTTTAAATCAAACAGCATTGCACCATTTACAATGCCTTTACTTGTTCCTGCAAAGTGCTTTAAGTTAGTGTAATGTGTAGTAATAATACCAAATGTTTTTTGTCGATTTAGTTTTTCAAGTACCGATTCGGCAATAGCACCGCCTAAGAGAGGTTCGGTTCCAGTTCCAAATTCGTCGATAAGCACAATTGTATCATTGTTTGCATTTTTAAGAAAAAATTTCATGTTATAAAGATGCGAACTGTAGGTGCTTAAATCGCTTTCAATGGATTGTTCGTCGCCAATATCAATAAAAATACCTTTAAAAATTCCTGTTTCCGAACCATGTCCAACAGAAATATGTAAACCGCACTGAAGCATATATTGCAGTAATCCTACGGTTTTGAGTAAAACTGATTTTCCACCAGCATTTGGACCCGAAATAAGTATAATTCGATTATTTTCTGTAAAAAACAAATCTTGAGCTACTACTTCCTTTTTTTCTTTTTTGAGACTCAAATATAAACCTGGATGTTTTGCTAAAAACCATTTTAAATGCGGTTTGTTTTCTAAAACAGTGGGTCTGATTGCCTCAATATCTTGAGCATATAGGGCTTTTGCTCGTGTAAAATCTATTAATCCT
>DAOVUO010000387.1 GCA_030632545.1 Bacteroidales bacterium | reverse complement strand
TTTCCGGTATAAGCACTAAAATATATACGATTTCTCTCCGAAAATTTGTGATTTACTTTAGCATTAAAATCCTGAAAAAAGTAGCCTGCATTTAATATTACACCATTTGCAAGAGCAGCAGAAGCAATAAAAGGCTGCATTAATAAATCCACATAAGTTCTCCTTGCCGATACAATAAAAGAAGTTTTATCCTCAATAATTGGCCCTTCAAGCATTAATTTACTAGCAATAATACCAACAGAAGCTGTTCCTTTAAATTTTTTTATATTGCCTTCTTTCATTTTTATATCAATTACAGAAGATAATCGTCCACCATATCTAGCAGGAAATCCTCCTTTTGTAAGTTTGATATTTGAAATAGCATCAGCATTAAAAACGCTAAAAAAACCAAATAAATGACTAGCATTATAAACTGGAACACCATCCAAAAGTATAAGATTTTGATCTGGGCCACCACCACGAACATAAATTCCACTTGTTCCTTCATTACCCGATTGTACACCAGGCAGAAGCTGTATAGTTTTCATTACATCTACTTCGCCAAACAATACTGGTAATGAAGTAATTGTTTTAATAGGCAATTCAATTACACTCATTTCTGTACTTTCAATATGCTTTTCAAGCTTATTTTCAGTTACAACCACTTCCTCAAGCTCAATGGACTGTTTAAGATCCACATTAAGCTTTATGTTTTTATCAAGTTTTATTACCTGTGAATAAGGGGCATAACCAACGTAAGATACAGTGAATTTTACTTGTCCTTTTGGCAAACTAAGACTAAAAAAACCGTAATTATTAGAAATTGTACCTTTAAGTGTAATAGCATCGTAAATTGTTGCACTAATAAGTTTTTCGCCACTTGCAGAATCGCTTATAAATCCACTTATTGTGTATGTCTGACTATTGCCATAAAACACCGACAATAAAAAAAGCCCTAATGATATGAGTTTTTTCATGGTTTAAGTTTTTATGTATATGAGTAAAGACGTAAAAATAGAAAAGAAAGTTACGAAAATAAAAAAAAATCGATGCCAATGACACCGATTTTTGTGACCCGCCTGAGTCTCGAACTCAGGACCCCATGCTTAAAAGGCATGTGCTCTACCAACTGAGCTAGCGAGTCGGCTGCTCTTCAAAAATGTGACCCGCCTGAGTCTCGAACTCAGGACCCCATGCTTAAAAGGCATGTGCTCTACCAACTGAGCTAGCGAGTCAATATGTTTTTCTGAAAAGCGATGCAAAGATAAATTCTTTATTTAATTTTGCAAATACAATCCTTCTTTTTTTTATAGAAAATTCGAGCTATTTTTACATTTACTTAAAAATTAAATAAAATAGAAAATATATGAGTATAAATAATTACCCAACTAGCACAGATATTGAGGCTGCACATAACAGAATAAAAGACTACATTCACAATACGGCTATTTTGAGTTCAAAATTACTAAACAAAACTTCTGGTGCAAATTTGTTTTTTAAGTGCGAAAATTTTCAAAAAGTTGGAGCATTTAAATATCGAGGGGCAAGTAATGCAATTTTGAAACTAAAAGAACGCAATAATTCCATTAAAGCGGTAGCTACCCATTCATCGGGCAATCATGCACAAGCATTGGCTTTAGCAGCTAGAACACACGGACTGGAAGCTCATATTGTAATGCCAAAAACAGCTCCAATTGTGAAACAAAATGCTGTTAATGGCTATGGTGCAAAAGTTTACCTTTGCGAACCAACTTTACAAGCCAGAGAGGACACTTTAAAAGATGTTGTAAAACAAACTAATGCTTATTTTGTGCATCCATATAATAATTATGATATTATTGAGGCACAGGCAACTGCGGCTAAAGAATTAATAGAAAAACACTCAAATTTAGACTATATAATTGCTCCAGTTGGTGGTGGTGGATTGCTAAGTGGAACTTTATTAGCTACTCACTATTTTTCATCAAAAACTAAAGTTATTGCTGCTGAACCCATTGGCGCAGATGACGCATTCCGAAGTTTTAAAGCAAAAAAGTTTTTCCCTTCTGAAAATCCAAATACAATTGCTGATGGCCTTTTAACTTCGTTAGGCGATAAAACATTTCCTATCATAATGGACTATTTACATGATATTTATACAGTTTCTGATGAAGAGATAATTGAAGCTATGAAATTAATTTGGGAAAGGATGAAAATAATTATTGAGCCATCAAGTGCAGTAGTATTTGCGGTAGTTTTAAAAAATCGCCGTATATTTGAAAACAAGAAAATTGGTCTGATTCTTTCAGGCGGTAATATTGATTTAACTAAAATACCTTTTTAATTATGATTTCAGGTGAAATTAAAACTCGAATTAGATATAGCGAAACTGACCAAATGGGATATGTTTATCACGGAAACTATGCGCAATTCTATGAAATAGCTCGTACAGAATTGATTAGACGGTTAGGTTTTCCGTATAAAGTAATGGAAAAACAAGGTTTTTTTATGCCTGTACTTGAATTACATTCTCGTTTTATAAAACCAGCTCATTACGACGAATTAATAACTATAAAAACTACTGTAAGAGAAATGCCTACGGTTAGAATGACTTTTAATTACAACTTATTTAATGAAACAGGTGAATTAATTAATCAAGGACATGCAACACTTGTATTTTTAGATGGAAAGACAAATCGTCCATGTCGTCCACCTGCGGCTCTAGTAGAAGCAATGAAACCATATTTTAGTTAATCACTCCAGAACCAATAAGCTCATCGTCTAAATACCATGCAGCAAACTGACCTGCCGATATTCCACGTTGAGCTTCATTAAAGCTTATATACAAACCTTCAGATTTTGAATAAATTGTAGCCTTTTGCAACGCCTGTCGATATCTAATTCGGCACAAAACATCAAGCTGCGTATTAATTTCAATTTCTAAATCGGGTCGTACCCAGTGTACTTCCTCAGATGAAATAAAAAGTGCTTTTCGAAACAAACCAGGGTGCTTCTTCCCTTGGCCTACGTAAATTATATTCTGATTTACATCTGTTCCAATTACAAATAATGGCTCAGGTTTACCACCAACATTTAATCCTTTTCGCTGTCCGATTGTAAAATAATGAGCACCTTTATGCTGCCCAACAACAATTCCATCAGCTTCGTTATATGAGTAATCCTCAGACAATTCAGTAAGAGTATTTCGCACATTACTATAAGCGGCAAAATCTTTTGGTATTTCTACAATATTGCCCTCTTTTGGTTTCAACTGCTGCTGTAAAAATGTTGGTAAATCAACCTGTCCAACAAAACAAATTCCCTGCGAATCTTTTCTTGTGGCAGTTGCTAAATCTAATTTAGCGGCAATTTTGCGTACTTCAGATTTATCTAAATGCCCAATAGGAAATAGTGAGCCAGATAATTGCTTTTGATTTAATTGACAAAGAAAATAACTTTGGTCTTTATTATTGTCCTTTCCAGCTAGTAATCTATATGTTTGCTTATTTTCAATCTTCTCGATACGTGCATAATGACCTGTTGCAACAAAATCAGCATTATATTTTTTAGCTACATCAACGAATAAGTCAAATTTCACTTCACGATTACATAAAACATCAGGAT
>DAOVUO010000233.1 GCA_030632545.1 Bacteroidales bacterium | reverse complement strand
TGCTGACAAACGTGCAATTGGTACTCTAGAAGGCGAACAACTCACGTAGTGGAAACCAACTCTATGACAAAAATCAATAGAAGAAGGCACTCCACCATGCTCTCCACAAATACCTAATTTAATATCGGGACGAGTTTGTTTTCCTTTTTCACATGCCATTCTTACCAACTGGCCAACACCTTCTTCGTCTAATACTGCAAAAGGATCATCTTTTAATATTCCTTTTTCATAATATATTGGAAGGAATTTTCCAGCATCATCGCGAGAATAACCAAAAGCCATTTGAGTTAAATCGTTTGTACCAAATGAGAAAAACTCAGCAGATTCTGCAATCATATCAGCAGTTAGGGCTGCACGAGGTATTTCAATCATTGTTCCTAACATGAAATCAATTTTTTCGCCACGCTCCTCAAAAACTTTTGCAATAGTGCTTCTAACTATATCTTCTTGCATTTTCATTTCGGCTAAAGTACCTGTAAGCGGCACCATTATTTCTGGTTTTGCATTAATACCTTTAGCTTTCAAATTCAATGCAGCTTCGATTATTGCACGTGCTTGCATTTCTGTTATTTCAGGATAAGTATTTCCCAAACGACAACCACGGTGACCTAACATAGGATTGAATTCCGATAAAAATTCAACTTTCTCTTTCACTTCTAACAATGTGATTCCCATTAAATCAGCCATTTGCTGCTGTCCTTTTTCGTCGTGAGGAACAAATTCATGTAATGGTGGATCCAATAAACGAACAGTTACTGGTAAATCGTGCATTGCTTCAAAAATACCTTCAAAGTCGGATCGCTGATATGGTAATAATTTATCTAAAGCTTCTCTACGGCCAGCCTCATCCTCAGCTAAAATCATTTCGCGCATTACAGGAAGTCGACTTTCTTCGAAAAACATGTGCTCTGTACGACACAAACCAATACCTTGAGCACCAAAATCTCTAGCTACTTGAGCATCTTTTGGCGAATCGGCATTCGTTCGTACCAACATTTTAGCAAATTTATCAGTCATATCCATCAAGCGACCAAAATCACCACTAACTTCTGGGTCAATTGTAGCCACTTTACCTTTAATTACTTCACCAGTTGTTCCGTTTAGAGAAATCCAATCACCCTCTTTATATTCAACGCCATCAACTTTAAAAAATCTTTTCTTATAATCTACGGCTAGAGAACCTGCACCTGACACACAACATTTCCCCATACCACGTGCTACCACGGCTGCATGAGATGTCATACCGCCTTTAGCAGTTAATATTCCTTTGGCTCTATCCATTCCAGCCAAATCTTCTGGCGAAGTTTCTAAACGAACTAAAATTACATCTTCACCTTTTTCAGCCCATTCAACAGCTTCATCAGCAAAGAAAACTATTTGACCAGTTGCAGCACCAGGTGATGCAGGTAAACCTTTAGTAATAATTTCAGCTTCTGCAAGTGCCTCTTTTTTGAATACAGGATGCAATAAATCATCTAAACGTTCTGGTTCAACACGTAGAATTGCAGTTTTTTCTTCAATTAAACCTTCTTCAAACATATCTATGGCCATTTTCACAGCCGCAGTTCCTGTACGTTTTCCATTACGTGTTTGCAACAACCACAATTTACCATCTTGAATAGTAAATTCTAAGTCCTGCATGTCTTTATAATGCTTTTCTAATTTATCCTGAATATCGTTTAACTCCTTATATGCAACAGGCATTAATTCTTCTAACGAGGGATAATTAGCTTTTCTATCTTCCTCTGTAACATCGGCTAAAACTGCCCATCTTTTTGAGCCTTCTAGGGTAATTTGTTGTGGTGTACGTGTACCTGCTACAACATCTTCGCCTTGTGCATCAACTAAATATTCGCCATTAAATAAGTTTTCGCCATTACCCGCATCGCGTGTAAATGCAACTCCCGTAGCAGAATTAAGTCCCATATTACCAAACACCATAGCCTGTACATTTACCGCAGTACCCCATTCTTCGGGTATTTTGTGCATTCTACGATAATATACTGCTCTATTGTTATTCCAGCTATCAAAAACGGCCATTACAGAGCCCCATAATTGATCCCATGGACTAACAGGAAAATCTTTTCCAGTACTTTCCTTTACTTTTGCTTTAAATTTTAAAACTAAATCTTTTAAATCATCAGCAGTTAATTCTGTATCATTTTCAACTTTGCATTCCTCTTTCTTTGCATCAATGATTACTTCAAATGGATCGTGGTCTTCTTTTGATTCTGCTTTCAAACCTAAAACTACACTACCATACATCTGAATAAAACGACGATAAGAATCCCAAGCAAAACGAGGATTACCTGATTTTTTGGCAATTCCTTCAACTGCTACATCATTCATACCAAGATTCAATACAGTATCCATCATACCAGGCATGGATACACGTGAACCTGAGCGAACAGACAATAAAAGAGGATTCTCTTTGTCGCCAAATTTAGCACCCATCATTTTCTCTATCTGACTAACGCCATCTTCCACTTCTGCCTTCAGAAGTTCTACAACCTGATCTTGACCTAATTGATTATATTCTGAACAAACTTCTGTTGTAATAGTTAAACCTGCAGGTACAGGAACACCAACTAAGTTCATTTCAGCTAGATTTGCGCCTTTTCCGCCTAGCAAATTCTTCATCTCTGTTTTTCCTTCAGCTTTTTTATCGCCAAAAACATAAACACGCTTTTTTTCTTGTGCCATATAATTTAATTTTAATCTGATATTTGTTCGAGTTTACAAATATAAAAAAACCTGTATTTCTTTTAACTATAAATTATTATTTTTTTTTACACTCGCTTTCATTCAACTAATTTAAATCGTTTGCATAATTATTAAATATTGTTCTCCATTATTTACTTACCCTATATTATATTTGTAATGCAAATAAGCCTCACTCAAAAATATTTTACAACCAATTAACAATAAGCATATTAATTGTCATAAATTCAAACTAAATATAATTGATGATTTAATAATAGATTAATCATCCTCTTTTACAGCAACTTACCAATTTAAAAATCATAAATAATTAACGATATGTATTTATGCAAATTCTTTTCAAATAGCTGACTATATTCTGCATAATCATAGTGTCGTCATATATAAAATAAATAATTTAATATTTTTTCACTCTCTTAGCACAAATATTTTTCTACATTTGTGCCCAATATTTAATAAAAAAAAGAGCATTCTTAAAACAAGATTATGCTATAATATCAAACAAATAACAAATTTTATACAATGAAAAAATTAATCTATTTAGCATTAGTGCTCTTTTTAGGAGCATGTAGCGGAAAAAAAACGCTCGAGCAAACAACTAGCGGTCTTAAATATCAAATGATAATAAAAAGTGAGAGCGAACAAAAAGTTCAAATAAATGACATTGCTAGTCTGTCAATGAAATACTATTTAGTTTCAAATGATTCTTTACTGTTTAGTACTATTGAAGCAAAACGTGAATTTAAAATTCAAGCCAAAGAGAACAATTTTGAAGGCGGAAGTTTTGAAGAGGGTATTCTACTATTATCCGAAGGCGATAGTATTCATTTTTTCGTGAATGCTAAAAATCTATTTGATAAAACAATGCATCGTCCTGTACCTGCTTTTGTTACTGAAACAGACGAAGTTCGTTTCGAAATTAAATTAATATCTGTTCAATCAATGGAAGATATTGAGAAAGAACAAAAAGCTATTGCAGAGGAAAACAAAAATAAAGAACTTGATTTAATGAACGAATATATTGCAAATAATAATATTACTGAAAAACCAACAAGCTCAGGATTATATATTATCTACAAAAATAAAGGTAATGGTGAAAAAACTGTTGAAGGTAAAAAAGTAAGCGTTCATTATACTGGAACATATATTAATGGTGAAAAATTTGATTCATCAGTAGATAGAAATGAGCCTTTTGAATTTGTTCTTGGTGCAAAACAAGTAATTCCTGCTTGGGACGAAACAGTTGCTCAATTATCTGTTGGTGACAAAGTAGATATTATTGCCCCTTCAAGTATTGCTTATGGCGAAAGAGGACATCAAGCAGGAATTCCTCCATACTCAACTCTACTTTTTGAAATTGAAGTATTAAGCATAGAAAAATAATAATAATGAACAGAGTTTTATATATCATAGGTATATTCCTATTATTTACAACTTACTCATGCGAATCTGAAGATACACCAGAAGAAAAAAGAGCTGAAGAATTAATTGAGCTTGAAAGTTTTATTGCTGAAAATTATCCTGACGCAACATTAACTGAGAGTGGATTATATATCGTATGGAATAGACATGGAACAGGACAAGCAGTTAGTTTTGGCGACTATGTTAATGTTATATACACTGGCAAGTTTTTAGATGGATATGTTTTTGACGCTTCATCATATCACAACGGAACATTTCAGTTTTATGTTGGTGCTGGAAATGTAATAGCAGCTTGGGACGAAGCATTGCAATTATGTAAAGTTGGTGATAAAATTACTATAATTACACCATCTACACTTGCTTATGGAACTTATGGAAGTTCCGAAATTCCAGGCTATGCTTCGTTAGTGTTTGACATTGAGGTAATTGAAATTTTTAATAAATAATTTATTGAGAATATTTTTAAACGATTAAACTTTTCAAGAAAAAAACTTTCTTGAAAAGTTTTTTTCGTACAACACAGAATTCGTTATTTTTTAGCACCTAGTTTTATTCACATCTAAAAAAAATCTACTACTTTTGAGCATTATTTAATTTTGCAATGAAATACAAATAATTTAAAACACACAATGGCATGATAAAAAAAATGAATTCGTGCACTTCTCGATTTTCGGTACATGCTGTGGCTAAAAATAACAAAATATGAAAAAATACAATATACTACTAATATTAAGCATAGTAATCCTTTCATTTACTAGCTGTTTTGAGGTAGCTGACTCGCCCGAAGCTGACGAATTAACTAATTTTAATAAATACATTGAGGCAAATTATCCAGAGCTTGAACCTTCAAATAAAGGGCTTTATTTTATTCCGCAAAAAACTGGCTATGGAGATAAACCTGTGCTAGGCGACACTTTAACCATTAACTATATTGGCTACTTGTTAAATGGAACTGAATTCGATAATACTTATACCGACGAAAAAGCATTTATATACATTTTAGGTGGAGAAATATCGGTAATTTCTGGCTTTAACGAAGGAATTATGCGTATGCGTCAAGGTCAAACAGCCAAATTTATTATGCCTTCCAGTTTAGCTTATGGAGATAAGCAAAATG
>DAOVUO010000429.1 GCA_030632545.1 Bacteroidales bacterium | reverse complement strand
TCGGCTGTTTCGCCTTTGTTTAAACCTTGCAAACCACCGTAATGACGTTCATTTAAGCGCCATGATTTTGCAACAGGTAACCAAAGTTGATCAAGCTCTTCGAGTGTAAAGAACAAAGTTTTGATAGCTCTTTTTAAGTATGATGTAAAAGCAATATCAAATTCAAATCCATTTTCCTTCAATACTCTTCCTGCTTCATGAGCTTCAACTACACCTTTTTCTGATAAATCTACATCAGTCCAACCTGTAAATCGGTTTTCTTTATTCCACACACTTTCGCCGTGGCGTAATAATACTAATTTTATCATATTCGTTTTTGTTTATTTTTACTCTTTAAAATAATCTAAAATTGATTGAAATATTGCTTGTCCATCGGTATTGCCTAATTCATGATCAGCTGCTCGTTCGGGGTGTGGCATCATTCCAAATACATTCTTTTTTTTGTTACATACTCCAGCAATGTTTTCAATAGACCCATTAGGATTTGATGCTTTTGTAATTTTACCTTTTTCATTGCAATAACGAAAAAGTATTTGTTTGTTTTTATGAAGTTTTACCAATGTCTTTCCATCAGCAAAATAGCGGCCTTCGCCATGTGCAATAGGAATTTTAAGCGTTTTTGAGCAATTCAATTTATTTGTGAGTGCCGTATTATCATTATCAGGGCGGATGTGTATGTTTTTACAAACAAATTTTTGATTTTCGTTGTGTAATAATGCACCAGGAAGCAATCCTGCTTCGCAAAGTATCTGGAATCCATTACAAACACCAAAAACAAAACCTCCAGTATTGGCAAATTTTATAACTTCTTCCATTATTGGTGAAAAGCGTGCTAATGAGCCACTACGCAGATAATCACCATAAGAAAATCCTCCAGGTAATATTATGCCATTTACATTTTGTAAATCAGTATCTTTATGCCAGAGACGTACAACTTCTTGTCCCATAACTTCTTCAAGGACAAAAATCATGTCTTCATCGCAATTCGAACCAGGAAAAATGACTACACCAAATTTCATTATTATGGATATTAAAATTTGTATCAAAAATAAACTATTAGCCTTATTTATCAAAATTTGATTATGCATAGATTGATAATTATTAGTAAAAACTCGATTTTAATACCAAAAATGTATAAAATAGATTAAGTTTTTTTCCAACCTTTTACAGTTTTTTGCATCCTTATAATAAGGGAAAAATAAAGTCTATTTTGATTTGAAAAGAAATAATAATAAAACAGTAGAAAAGCTCTTTAAATCTGATGCACGTCGAATGTACAATATTTGTTTTCGAATGATGGGAAATAAACAAGATGCAGAAGACGTGTTGCAAGATGCTTATTACAAGGCGTATGTTAATTTTGATAAATTGGAATCAATTGAGCGTTTTAGTGCATGGCTTAGAAAAATTGTTGTTAATCAGTGTATTGCTTTTCATAGGCAACATATATATTTTGCTGATATTGATTTAGACAATAAAGATTTACTTGATGAGACTGAGGATAATTGGATGCACAATGTATCCATGAAAGTGATAAATAATGCTATTCAAAAATTGCCTGATGGTGCTAGAATAATATTTAATCTTTATTTGCTCGAAAATTATTCGCATAAGCAAATTGCTGATATGCTTGAAATTTCACAATCTACATCTAAAAGTCAATATTATAGAGCAAAACAATTATTAAGAGAACAATTAATGGGAGTAAAATTAAATGGATAAGTTCGAACAATTTTTTAAAGAGAATAGATTGCGTCTCGATACGGAGGATTTAGATGAATCACTATGGAATAACATACAAAATAGTTTTGCTTCTAAAAAGCGTGTAAATGTATATCGAAGTTTATATTTAGTTGCTAGTTTGACTTTGATTATTGGTTTAAGTATAGTGCTATTTTACTCTAAAAATGACAATATTAGTATTGAGAAACCAATTTTTAGTGAGATTGATGAAGTTCTCAGTCAAGAGGAAATATCGTTTATACATTTGGTCAATAGTCAGGTTGAAATAATTGAAAATTCTAAAATTCAAAGTGAGAACTTAGCACTTTTAGATGGATTTATTTATCAATTAAAAACTATTGATAAACAGCATGATTTATGTAGAGAAAATATTGAAAAACAAGGATATACAAATGAACTTATTCAGCAAGTAATTTACATATATCAGCTTAAACTATCGGTATTAGGCATGATGCAAACAGAAATTAATAAAATTAATCAACATACAAATATACAGGATTATGAAAAAGAGAACGTTCGGATTTATTAGTAGAAGTATTACTTTAGTTGTTTTGTTTATATTTTTAAATATAAGCTTAATAGCGCAACAATTAGATACTGTTTTGATTAAAACAAGGCAGCTATCGGCAAATGAAATTGTGAAATTATATGCTATTAGTTGTGAGGTGGAAATTCAAAGTGGCGCAGCTAACGAAATTATGATTGAGTATCATTTAGAATTTGAGGCAGAAACGCAAGCTGAATTAAATGAGTTTTTCATTGCTATGGAAAAATCAATTGATAATCAGATGAAAACTGGTTATGCAGAGCGAATTTACTTTCCATTGCCTTATGATAATATGTCGACAAAGAATAATCAGATTAAGCTTAGTTTTAAAAATAGTTCTCAGAAATATAAAATTACTGATTTTAAAAGGCGCATTGTTGTGTACATGCCTAAGCAAAATGTGCTTGATTTTAAAGCAAGTTTTAGCAAATTAGCTATTAATGTTGATTTAGAGTCGAATGTAATTTTAAATTTGAGCAGTTCTAAATTGGAAATGGGAAATTGCAAGGATTTGGATTTAAAAACAAGCTTTTCTAATAATATGATTATTGGAAATGTAGAAAATGCTAAAATGAATTTGAGTTCAAGCAGTTTGGAGATGAGAGCTATTAATAAGGATTTGAAATTAAAGGCAAGTTTTTCGGCACTTGATGTAGAGCGTATTGTAAATAATGCTGATATTGAACTGAATAGTTCGAAATTTGAAACAGAATCAATTGAAAAGCTTGATTTGAAAGCTAGTTTTGTGCGTTTGTTTGATGTAAATTCTGTTGAAAGTGCTAATTTATCACTTAGTTCATCGGAAATTGAGATTGCAAACATAAATTCAATGGATATTTCAATGGCATCATTTTCAACTTTTAGAATAAAGGATGTTCATAGTATCAATATAGATAGAG
>DAOVUO010000460.1 GCA_030632545.1 Bacteroidales bacterium | reverse complement strand
GGGCAGTAGATATGCTAAACCTTACCCGTGCCCAAAACAATGAGAACAAATCAGTACTCCAACTTAAACAGCTACTTAGATTAGATGCAACTCAAGCATTTAGTATCGACACAACAGATATGGTAATATTGGTAAACGGTATTGTTCCAGAGGTTGACTCGATATTTAAAACTGGGGTTACATTACTGCCACAAATTAAACAAAGCGAGTACCTACTGAAGGCTTCGGAAAAGGAATTGGCCATTGCAAAAGGCGGTATTTCGCCCAGAATCTATATCTCTGCAGGTTTTAATACGGGTTACTTTGCTGGTGACATCAATAGTTTCAATTATCAATTGACTAATAATCAAAATCAATGGATAGACCTAGGAATTGTAATTCCTATTTTTAATGGAACATCGGTTTATAGCCAGATAAAAAGAAAAAAAATTGCAGTTTCAGACGACAAACTCAAACTGGAAAAGCAAAAAGAGGATCTTTATATTGAAATATGGAATGCCATAGACGAATTGCAATCTGCTGAAAATGAATATCAATCATCAATTGAGCTGCACAACTATAGCAAACTAACATTACAAAATGTAACAAAAAAAATGGAAAAAGGGCTGGCGGGAACAACTGACTTTGAAGCAGCAAAACAACGTTTCTTATTTGCCGAAGCTTCTCTTTTAAAATCGAAACTAATATTTATCATGCGAAAGCAAATGCTGACATTTTACCAAACTGGCAATTGGAGTCATTTACAATTGGATGCTGAAAATTAAAAAGCCTGTGATTGCTTAGTTGGCATTTAATATTTGTTTTCAGAGAATTATGGAAGTGAGAGAATTGATAAAATAAATACTTGTAAGAAAAGAAAAATGGATAAACCAATAGAAAAGAAAAAAGGTATTAAGAGAAAGCACATTTACATTGGCTTGGCTGTGCTTGCATTTTTGTTGCTCATTTATCAGGTCTTTTTCGTTGAACATGTTTCAACTTATGTTGTAGATGCCGAAAAGCTTAGCATTGAAACAGTAAATAATGGCATTTTCAACGATTATATTACTATAACAGGAAATGTAGAGCCAATTGCAACCATTTATCTGGATGCTAGAGAGGGTGGTCGAGTAGAAGAGAAAGTAATTGAAGAAGGTGAGAATCTGAAAAAAGGTGATGTGATTTTACGATTGAGCAATCCTTCTTTAAGCTTAAGTATATTGAATAGTGAAGCGCAATTAGCCGAAAAAAATAATTTTCTGCGAAATACTATGCTTGCTATGGAGCAAGAAAAACTGAGCATAAAACGTGAATTGCTAAACTTGAGATTTGAGATTAAACGCAAAAAAAGAGCCTATGAGCAAAATAAATCACTTTATGCCGATGAATTAATTTCAACAGAAATATTTTTAGTGTCGGAAGAAGACTATCAATTTGCCGTAAGTAGTTACGACCTTTACTTGGAACGACAAAAACAAGATTCAGTTTATCGTACAATTCAAGTAAAGCAAATGAGAAACAATTTAGCTAATATGGCACTAAACCTAAAACTGGTACGACAGCGACAAAATTATTTACAAGTAACATCACCAGTTGATGGGCAATTAACTATACTTGATGCCGAACTCGGACAATCAATTCCTAAAGGCGGCAGGATTGGACAAATTCACATACTAACCTCCTTTAAAGTAATAGCCCAAATTGATGAGCATTATATTGACAAAGTGCGAGTTGGTTTAACGGCTGTTTTAGAGCGTCAGGGGCAGGAATTTGGTTTGAAAATTAGAAAAGTATTACCCGATGTTAGAAGCGGTAGATTTGCTGTTGAAATGATTTTTGACTCAGAAATGCCCGAGAATATGCGAACTGGACAGACTTATTATGCTCGTTTACAATTGGGTAGTCCTAAAGAGTCTTTGCTACTGCCTCGTGGTAATTTTTTCCAAGAAACGGGCGGTCAGTGGATATTTGTACTATCGGCTGATGGCAAATCAGCAACAAAGCGCTCAATAAAAATAGGAAGGCAAAATCCTAATTATTACGAGTTATTAGAAGGATTGAACGCTGGAGAAAAGGTAATTATCTCTGGATACGATAATTTTGGGGATAATGAAAGATTGGAATTTAAGTAAACAATTAATAAATAAACATCTTTTAAATAAAAAAAATCATGGTAAAAACAGAAAAATTAGGAAAAATATTTCGTACTGAAGAAATAGAAACGTATGCACTAAACGGCATTAATCTTCATGTTAAAAAGGGTGAATTTGTAGCTATAATGGGACCATCAGGTTGTGGAAAATCAACCTTACTGAATATTATTGGCTTGTTAGATAATCCTAGTGAAGGGGAATATATTTTCAACGATACCAAAGTATCTAAGCTAAAAGAAAAAAACAGAACACAGTTCCGTAAAGGAAATGTAGGATTCATTTTTCAAAGTTTTAATTTAATAGATGAACTTAGTGTGTACGATAATGTGGAATTGCCGCTATTGTACTTAAAAATGAAAGCTACCGAGCGACGTGAAAAAGTAGATGCGGTATTAAAGCGCATGAAAATTAGCCATCGTGTTAAGCATTATCCGCAGCAGTTATCGGGTGGACAGCAACAACGTGTTGCCATTGCCAGAGCCGTAGGGTCAAGTCCAAAACTAATTCGTGCCGATGAGCCAACGGGTAATCTCGACTCAAAAAATGGTATTGAGGTAATGAATTTACTGTCTGAACTAAACCAAGAAGGTGCTACCATAATAATGGTAACTCACTCAGAACGTGATGCTGGTTTTGCACACCGTACTATTAATATGCTAGATGGTGAAATTATTTTTGAGAAGGTAAGTGAAACAGTGCGCTAGGAAATGAATGAAAAGCTAGAAAAACTTTGTATTGACAATATTATTAAAAAATAATTAATGAAACTTAGAATAATTTTTAGACAAATACATAAAAGCAGAAAGTATTTCATTAT
>DAOVUO010000254.1 GCA_030632545.1 Bacteroidales bacterium | reverse complement strand
TAAAGCGGCCTATGGCTTTTATGGTTAAACCTTTGGCGCAATTTGGTGTTGAATTACAGACAAATAACTCATTTTTGCCGTTTACAATTAATGGTAAGTTACATGGTGCAGAGGCTTTTATTGATGGTTCAAAAAGCTCTCAATTACTTACAGGTCTTTTAATGGCTTTGCCCTTGGCTGAGCAAAACAGCCTTTTGCATGTTCAATATTTAAAAAGTATTCCTTATATTGAATTGACTTTGGATATTATGAAGCAATTTGGTGTTTATCTTGAGCATGACGATTTTAAAGTTTTTAGAATTAAGGGAAATCAGCATTATAATGCTATAGACTTTACTCCAGAAGGTGATTGGAGCGGTGCTGCATTTTGGTTTGTAGCAGCCGCAATTAATGGTGATATTCAAATTTCAGGATTAAAGTCGGACTCAAAACAGGCTGATATTCAGATTCTTAATGCATTGAGTCTCGCAAATGTGAATTTTACATATAAAGACGGGCAATATCAAATTAATAAATCTGCCATTAAGGCATTTGAGTTTGATGCAACACATTGTCCTGATTTATTTCCTCCTTTAGTTGTATTGGCTGCTTATGCAGAAGGTAAATCGCGAATTTTGGGTGTAGAGCGTTTATTCCAAAAAGAAAGCAATAGGGCATTAGCATTACAAACAGAGTTTCAAAAGCAGGGAATTAGAATTGAAATTGTAGGTAATGAAATGATTATTCAGGGTGGAAAACCAAATGGTGGTCAAGTTTTTTCTTCGTATAATGATCACCGAATGGCCATGGCAGGAGCAATATTGGCTCAGGATGCTAAAAAACCCATAGAAATTAACAATGTAAATTGTGTTTCAAAATCCTATCCTAAGTTCTATGATGATTTATTTAGACTGACTTCTTTTTAGTATATGAAAATTTGAAACTAATACGCTTCTATTTTGTTGGTGTACATTGTGTTGTGTGAGTTTTTTTTTACTAGCTTTATTTTGAATCTTAGCATTTTATTGAGTTTTATATGAGAAAAAATCGTTAAAAGTTTTTTTTATTTAAAATAGTATCTTTTCTTTGTGAGTGAACGCTAACTAACATATTTATTGTTATGCTTACAGATAGACAAAATGAAATATTAGTTTCATCAATAAAAATTATTGCAGAAAAGGGAGTTCAGGGCTTTACTATCAAGAATTTGTCGAATGAGATTGGTATTTCTCAACCAGCTATATATCGTCATTTTGAGAGTAAAACTGAAATATTGCTAACTATTCTTAATCAATTTAAGACTTTTACGAGTATTGTTTCTGAGCGTATTGCTAGTTCTAATATGAATTCTTACGAAAAAATTCATATTATTTATAGTGAATTGATGAAAAAATTTATTGAAACTCCTTCTCTTGTTTCAGTTATTTTTGCCGAAGAAATTTTTAAGAGTGAAAAAATTCTTAACGAAAAGGTTGGTGAAATAATGATGCTTAATGAAAAAATGCTTTATTCTATCGTTTCAGAAGCACAGCAAAAAAATGAAATATGTGGTGATTTTGATGCAAAGTATTTTGTATTATTCATTATGGGTGGATTTAGATTACTTGTAAAGCGATGGGAGATGAGTAAATATAAATTTGATTTGCTTTCCGAAGGGGAAGATCTTTTCAAAGTAGTAGAACAGTTAATTAGAATTAAATAAATATCAGAATTTAGCTTAAGAATTTACAAATAAAAAAATAAAAATGGAAAAAATTTTAAAAAAGCTATTAAAAGTACCATGGCTAATAATGGTACTAGTTATTGTTATTAGTGCTGTTTTCTTTTATTTTATGAAGCAAAATTCGAGAATGGAAACAGACCTCGATAAATATATGCCTCAAGAGCATCCTGCATTTGTTTATAGTAATCAAGCAGAAGATTGGTTTAATATAAACGATGGTATTATTGTAGCTTTAGAGAATAAAAATGGTGTTTTTAACTCAACTACACTGGATACATTAAAGCAGCTTACTAAAAAGTTGCAAAAAATGGATGAGATTGAGAAAAACGATGTAACATCTTTATATACTGCCGATAATATTATTGGAACTGAGGATGGTATGGATGTTAAAGCGTTTTTTAAGAGAGTGCCTAAATCAGAAGAAAAGCTGAAACAATTACAAGAAAACGTTGTGAATAACGAAATGGTTTATGGTAAGCTTGTTTCAAAAGATAATACCGTAACGGTTGTGATTGCAGAGATTAAAGATGATGTGTTTACTCAGGAATTTTATAATCATATCCTTTCAACTGTTGCCGAATTTCAAACAGATGATATAAGTGTTCATGTTGCTGGTCGTCCTATTGTGGAAGGTACAATGGCACTTTTGGGCCCTGCTGATATGAAACGTATGGTTCCAATTGTGTTGCTCATTATTACTTTGGTTTTGTTTTTTATGTTGCGAAGTTTAAAAAGTACTGTATTCACAATGCTTGTTGTGTTTTTTAGTACACTATGGGTGTTTGGATTGATGGCTGTTGTTGGTGTTCCTATTTATGCTGTTTCTACCATGATTCCTGTTATGCTGATTGCTATTGGTGTGGCCGATGGAATTCACATGTATAGCCATTTGCAGTTGTTTTTACGGAATAATCCTGATGCTACCAAAAAAGTGGCTGTAGATGATATGCTTAAAGAGATGTGGAAACCAATTGTAATGACTTCTATTACAACTGCGGTTGGTTTTATTTCCTTGCTTACATCGCAGGTATATCCAATTAAATATTTTGGAATTTTTACTGCTTTTGGTGTGTTAATGGCTATGGTTTTTTCTTTAATAATTATTCCTGCTGGGATTATGATTTTTGGCTTACCTAAAGTAAAAAAACTTTCTAAAAACGAAAATCATAAAGAAGCTGATATGGCTTTTGGTTTTGCTGCTAGAGTGATTAAAAGAAAAAGCTTGTCTATTATTGTTACAGTTATAGTTATTGCTGGAGCATTAGTTGGAATGCAGAAAATTTGGATTAATTCTAGTTTTCTTGAAAAATTTGAGAAGGATAGTGATATTGTTCTTACAGATAAGTTTATTAACGACCATTTTGGTGGAACAACAACATTGAATTTAATACTTGATGCTGATAGTACTAAAGATGCATTTAAAGATCCAGATGTACTAAAGCTTGTTGATAAGATGCAAATTCAGGTTGAAAATGACTTAGATATTGTTGGAAATTCATTCTCATTAACAGACTATATCAATAGGATGAATAAGGTAATGAATGCTGATAAGGAAGAGTTTAACGTTATTCCTGATACAAGAAATATGATTGCTCAGTATATTTTGCTTTATGAAATGTCTGGTGACCCAGAAAATTTGACAAAAGTGGTGGATTATGACTACGAAAAATTGAATGTTACTTTTCAGTTAAAGAGTGATAATTCAAAGGCAATAAACTCTACCATAGCAATTTTAGATACTTATAAAGAGGATTTTGCCAAACTCGGAATCTCGATGAAATATGCAGGAAGTGGATATAAGGGGCTTGTTTTTACCGACCTAATTCTTGAAGGCCAGATAATGAGTTTGTTTTTATCTTTGCTAATTGTTATTGGATTATTATCGCTAATGTTTAAAAATTTTAAAATTGGATTAATCGGTTCAATTCCAATAGTTATTACTGCTTTTATTAGTTTTGGAACAATGGGTTTCCTTAATATTCCTTTAAATACTACAACAGCCTTGCTTTCGAGCATTGCCATTGGAATAGGTATTGATTATGCAGTCCATTTTATTGAGCAATATAGAAGTAATGCTATAAAAACTGGCGATAAGTTACTTACAGCTCAAAAAACGATGGCTCATTCTGGTCGTGCAATTATTTTTAATGCAATTGTGGTAATTGCTGGATTTTTAGTGTTAATATTTTCTGTTTTCCCTCCAAACAGAGAATTAGGAGCATTGGTTTCGCTTAATATGTTTACAAGCCTCGTAGGGACGCTTACAATTATGCTTGTAATGCTTTATAGTGGAAATTTGTATTTTAAAGAGAAGCAATAGTCTTTAAATAGTACATTTTGAATTAATTAATAATATTAATATAAAATTTAGAAAAATGAAAAATTTAAAATTCGTATCAATAGTGGTTTTATTCTTAATTGTAGTAAGTCATAATATGAAAGCTCAATTAACAGGCAAACAGATAGTTGATAAAGCGTATAATCTGCCTTCTGGGGACGATCAAACTTCTACTTTAACTATGACGCTTACTAATAAACAGAATAAGCAGAGAATTAGGGTAATAAAGCAGTATTCTAAAGATTTAGGTAATGTGGAAAAGAAAATAATGTTTTTTAAATCACCTGCTGATGTAAAAAATACTTCATTTATGAATTGGACTTATGAAAACGATAAGGATGATGATCAGTGGATTTATTTGCCAGCATTAAAAAAAATAAAGAGAATTTCTAGCGACGGAAAAAATGATTATTTTATGGGTTCCGATTTTACTTACGATGATTTAGGCGATCGTAAATTGGATGACGATACTCATAAATTGTTACGAGAAGAAACAATTGACGGTGAAGAATGTTATGTTGTTGAGAGTGTTTCTAAGGATGAGGATTATATGTACACTAAAACTATCACTTGGATTGATAAATCAACTTTTGTAGGTGTTAAAAAGGAATTTTACGACGAGGATGAGGATCTTTTAAAAATACTTACTATTAAAAAAGTAATTGAGATTTCTGGTTTACAGGTAATTACTCATTCCGAAATGAAAAATGTACAATCAAATCATAAAACAAGCATGATGTTGAGTGATGTAAAAGTAAATACTGGTGTAGATGCTTCTAAATTCACAGAAAGAATGATGATGAGAGGAATATAAGCTATCGTTAAGTGTTGAATCAAAGGATGATATTTATTTTATTTATCATCCTTTGTTATAATGGATTAAGTGTTAATGGAGAGGGTATAAGCAAATGAAAAAAATAGTTATATTATTAATAATTTTTGGTTTTACAGG
>DAOVUO010000247.1 GCA_030632545.1 Bacteroidales bacterium | reverse complement strand
AGCAGGGCATATAAAGCCGATAGTTTGTCCAGAAATAAAATAAGGGATAGCTTATATGATGAATTTTTGCTCGTTTATGAGCGACTTAAACTTTTAAATGTTAGGCAATTTCAGTTTCATCTGCCAAATAATGTAAGTTTTTTGCGTTTTCACCAACCCGATAAATATGGTGATAATCTAACAGATATTCGCTATTCTGTAAAAATGACTAACTCAAGCAGGCAATTTCACTCTGGATTGGAAGTGGGACGAATACATTCTGGCTTTCGTTATGTTTTCCCATTATTTTATGATAGTGTGCATATTGGAAGTGTTGAAACTAGCTTCTCTTTTGAAGCACTTAAATCGCAGTTGAAATTGTCGGATAGCGGTACTTATGGCTTTATGGTGAAAAAGAATCTAATTGATGCCAAAAAATTTAAAAAAATATATTTTAAACAAATACAAAGTAAACTTTCCTCCAATTATTTGCACGAGGAGAGGTATTTGCATTATAGTGAAGATACACTTAAAATATATGAGCAAATTGATGAAAATATAAAAAATGAAATTGAAAGCAGAATTGCAAATAACGAAAATTTTACTGTTTTTAGTAAGCTCAATGATAATTATTATTTAATTTCTTTTGTTTCTGTAAATAATCTTGAAAATAAACCTATTGCTTATGTTTTTTCTTATCATAAAGACAATATAATTGCTCGATACAAAAGACAACATAAAGTTAATCAATTCATTAGTTTGTTAATATTTTCTGTTCTTGCTTTTTTAATGTTTATAATTCTATTTAAAAATGAAAAAGCAAAAGACAAGGAGGCTGATTATGAAGTAATACTAAATGCCAATACTGATGTTGTATTTATAGTAAATATTAGGGGGAAACTACTCTATTTAAATAATCAAATTGAAGCTATGCTTGGCTACAATAAAGATAGTTTAATAGGTAAATTATTTGTTGGTTTTACGCCTAAAAAGGAAATATCGAAATTTATTGCTAAGTTTAAAGATGCATTTGCAAATAAGCAAATTTCTGCATTTGAAACAATGGTTTATCATCAAAATGGAAATTTAGTTCCTATAGAAATAAGTGGAAAAGTAATTAGATATAATGGAATTGATGTTGCTGTAGGTACTATAAGAGACATTTCAAAGCGTGTAAGCGACAGACAAGCTTTAAGTGATAGTGAAAAAAAATATAGGAGTGTAGTTGATAATATGATTGATGGCTTTTATAAAATTGATGAAAATGGGTATGTAGTATTAATTAGCCCATCAGTATCAAAAATGCTAGGTTTTAGTGAAAATGAAATTATTGGACAAAAAATAGGCTCTTTTTATGCACAGCCAGATAAACGGAAAATATTTCTTGAGGAAATAAATAAAACTGGAAGAATTGAGGCGTATTCAGTAGAATTCATTAGGAAAGAGAAAAGTAATATTTTTATTGAGGTAAATGCTCAAATTGTTTATAAAAATGGTAAATATAATGGTGTTGAAGGTGTTTTTAGGGATATTACTTATCGCAAAAATACTGAGCAAGCTTTAAAAGAAAGCGAGGAAAAATTCAAGAATTTGTTTGAGCTTTCAACAATTCCAATAATAGTTTACAGCAAAGGAATTGTTATAATGGCAAATAGTGCAGCAGTAAAACTTACTGAAGCCAAAGATAAAAGTGATTTAATTGGTCGTTCTCACATGGATTTTGTTCATCCTGAAAGTAAAGAACTTGTAATTGAAAGAAGAAATCAAATTTTAAGTGAAAACTGGCAACCTGATGTAATTGTTGAAAAATTGCTTTCTCTAAAAGGCAAAACTATTATTTCTGAAACATCTGCATTTGTATTTAAATTAAACGGTAGGTCGGCTGTTCAAATTTCATTTAATGATATTACGGAGCGTATTAAATCAGAACAAGCACTAAAGGAAAGTGAAGAAAAGTTTAAAGCTATTTCTGATTCGGCAAATGATGCTATAGTTTTAATAAATAGTAAATCTGAAATTTCATTTTGGAATAAATCTGCCGAAAGAATATTTGGTTACGAGCAAACAGAAGCTTTAGGAAAAAATATACATAGTCTATTAACTTTAGATAAATACAGAGAGAGACAAAAAAGAGGTATTTCTAAATTTTTGGAAAGTGGAAAAGGTAATTTCATTGGAAAAACACTTGAGCTTGGTGCCATAAGAAAAAATAGTGAAATATTTACTGTTGATTTATCTTTATCTTCTATTAAGCTTAATGGTGAGTGGAATGCTGTAGGTATTATAAAGGATATTACCGATCGTAAAAAAACAGAACAAGTTATAAAAAACAATGAGCTTCGTTATAGATCTATTTTTAATACAAGTTTAACTGGAATATCAATTATAGATGAAAATGGTTTTTTTGTAGATACGAATGAGGTATGTGAAACTATATACGGATATAAACAAAAAGAGGTTATTGGCATGCATTTTAGTGAATTTGTACATCCTAATGATGTAGATATGAATGTATTTACTGATGTTTTGTCGGAGACTAAAGAATTTATAAATGCTGAAATCAGACTTATTCATAAAAATACAAAAGAAATTGTTTGGGTTTATTTGAATATTACAAAGTATCCACTGATAAATGCAAATGATAAAGGGGCAGTTTTAATTGTTTATCAAAATATTACTGAACGTAGAAAAATTGCTGATGCACTAAAAGAAAGCGAAAAGGAATTAAAAAAAGTGCAGCAAATTGGAGAAATAGGTTCATGGCAAATGGATTTATTTACTAACAAAATTATATGGAATGATATATTTTGTGAAATAATGGAAAGTGAACATGGATATTCTATGACTGTCAGCGAATTTGAAGAAGTAGTTTTTCCTGAAGATAAGGAATTGACATTGAGCAGTTGGAAAAATGCACTTAAAGGCGAACCTTATGATATTGTATTTAGAGTTAAAATAAATAATAAAATAAAATGGTTGCGAGAGCTTGTTGAGGTTCATTCTAGTAAGGGAAATGTTCCTTTTGCTGCAACAGGAGTAGTTTTTGACATTACAGCTTTAAAGGAAGCTGAGATGGCATTAAAAACAGCAAAAAAAGAAGCCGATGAAGCAAACAGTTTAAAAAGCGAATTTTTGGCTAATATGAGTCACGAAATTCGAACTCCAATGAATTCAATTATTGGATTTTCGGGTATATTGCAAAGGAAAATTACCGATGATAAACATAAATCGTATATTGATATTATTGTGCAAAACGGAAATGTTTTGCTTGCGCTTATAAATGATATTCTTGATCTTTCTAAAATCGAAGCAGGTTATATTGAACTACAAAAAAAACCTACGAACCTAAAGGATCTTTTTAAAGAAATTGCCCTTTCCTTCTCTGAAATTTCAGAGAAAAAGCAGATTCCTTTTATTTTAGATTTCGATAAAAATGTGCCTATTACTATTTTGGTTGATGAAACTCGTACTCGCCAAGTGATATTAAATTTGGTAAGTAATGCATTTAAATTTACAGATGAAGGGTCTGTCTCAATTATTGTTAAAGCAAAGCATAGCTCAAAAAAAATAGATTTAATTATAGATGTTATAGATACGGGAATTGGGATTCCTGAAAATCAAATTAATGTAATTTTTGATAGTTTTAGGCAAGTTGAAGGCCAAAGTACACGAAAATTTGGAGGTACTGGTCTTGGACTTAGCATTACAAAGCGATTGGTTGAGCTTATGAATGGTTCTATTTCTGTAAAAAGTACAGTAAAGCAAGGTTCAGAATTTACTGTCCAATTAAATAATATCGAAATAGCTGAAAATATTCAGGAAAATGATATAAATAGTAAAGATAAACATCCAGTTTTCAGAAAGGCGAAAATACTTCATGTAGAAGATATTGAGTACAATAGAGAGCTTGTTGCCTTAATATTAGATAAGCAGAATATTGAAATAAAAGAAGCGATTACAGGAAAACATGCAATTGAAGTACTGGAGACATATATGCCCGATTTGATTTTAATGGACATTCAATTGCCAGAATTAAGTGGTTATGAAACAACTAAGATTATTCGTAAGAACGAAAAATTTGATTCAATTCCAATAATTGCGTTTACAGCTAATGCAACAAGTGAGGAGAAAGAAAAATACAGTCATGTTTTTGATGAATATCTCACAAAACCTATTGATGATGATGTTTTTTTAAATACAATTTCAAAATATTTGGCCTTTGATATGATACCAGATAATGAGTTAAAACCTGATGATTGTTTGCAGGAGTTAAGAAAGCAAAAAAAGGAATCAAAGATATTTTCAGAAGAGTTTAATTCTATTTTTAAAAATGAATTGATTACTCTTTATAATGAATTAATGGAGGCTTTATCTTTTGATAACTTGAACGTTTTTGTTGAAAAAAATAGAAAAATTGGCGAAGAATATAAAATTTTAGGATTAGTAAAATACAGTGAAGTTTTGGGTGCATCAGTTAATAATTTTGATATTAACAAGATAAAAGAGCTACTAAATAAATTTAATGAAATAATTAAAATTATAAGTTAACTGATTTAACTTTGAGATCTTATAAGTTTTTGTTAATCAGTTAGTTTATTCGTTTTATGATGAGAGTAAAAGTCAATGGTTCTCCGATGTTCGGGGCAAGCAGTTAAATATTTGTAAGGCATTGAATGATAGTTATTTGTAAAAATAAATTCATTAAGTATAACTGCTAGATATTCACCATTTTAACTTAAAGCTTTGCACTTGAAACTTAAAACTTAACGAAATATTAAAAATGGAAAAAATAAAATTTAATAGGTATGTTTTTTTAATTACAGCTATATGGACTATTGTTATTGGCTTAACATTATTTAGTGCAATAAATGAGGAGCATAGGCACGTTCAGGAAAATGAAAAAATTACTGCACAAATTGTTTATCAAAAGGATTTAATGTACCGACGATGGACTTCTATTCAAGGTGGGTTGTATGTGCGTATTAGTGATTATACTCCGCCAAATCCATACCTTAAATTTATAGATAATAGGGATGTTGTTACTACGAATGGGGATAGCCTTACTTTAGTAAATCCTGCCTATATGACAAGACAGGTATTGGAATTGTCGTCGAGTGAATATGATTTACCAGGACATTTAACTAGTTT
>DAOVUO010000482.1 GCA_030632545.1 Bacteroidales bacterium | reverse complement strand
CAAGGCGATATGTTCTCTTATGGTAGCTGGGCACTTCGTGTAAATTCAAAATATAAGTACCGCTATCATTTTAATGGTAGTGTACAGCTTAGTTTAAATAACAACGTTACTGGCGAGAGCGGTTTATCAAACTATAATGAGCGAAAGGACTTTAAAATTCGTTGGACACATTCGCAAGACCCTAAAGCAAATCCATCCAGAACACTTTCGGCTAATGTAGATTTTAGCTCAAGCTCATTTAACCAATACAATGAGGAAAACATTGGTGATTTCTTAAGAAACACTAAATCATCGAGCGTAAACTATACTAAACGTTTTTTAGGTACGCCATTTACCTTTAGTGCCAACTTAAAAGGTTCTCAGAATACGACTACAAACCAAGTAGATATGAGCTTGCCTTTAATGACATTTACAATGGCACGTCAATATCCATTTAAAGCAATTGCAAAAACAACAAAAGGTGCTTGGTACGAAAAAATTGGAACATCGTATAGTGCAAGCTTCAGGAATACAATAAGCATTGTTGACACGCTACTTTTTACCTCTGCGGCCAAAAATCAGTTTAAAAACGGTTTTCAACACACTATTCCGCTAAGCACATCTTTTAACCTACTTAAACACTTTAATGTATCGCCATCTTTCAATTACAAAGGACGAGTGTATACAAATTCGCTAAGAAAATACTGGGATAACAATCTCTATTTCAATACCGTAGATTCTACTTATGAATATGGCAGATTAGTTACCGATACATTAACTGGAATTAACCATGTTTACGATTGGCACGTGAGTGTTCCATTGAGTACAAAACTTTATGGTACATTCTTTTTCGAACGACTTGACCGATTGGAAGCAATAAGACACGTTATTACTCCAAGTGTTGGTTTTAGTTTTCGACCAGATTTTGGTGAGGAAAAATACGGCTATTACGATTATTACTACGATAGCCAAACCGACACAGTACCTACGCAATACTCTTATTTTGAAAATGGGATTTACAGTACAGCCCCCTATGGAAAATCAGGGAATATCAATTTCAGCTTAGGAAATAATCTGGAAATGAAAGTAAGGTCGAAAAATGACACTACGGAAGATGGGTTTAAAAAGGTTATTTTACTTGACAGGTTAAACTTTAGTTCATCGTATAATATGGCTGTCGATTCGCTTAATCTAGCAAATATATCCATGAATGGTGGTACACGAATACTTAATATGTTTACCATAAACTTTGGTGCATCATTTAATCCTTATAGTTATAATGACAGTACTGGTGGAAAAATCAACCAATATTATTGGAATGAACATGGAAAACTTGCACGTTTTGTAAGTGGAAATTTATCTGCTGGAATTACACTTAATTCCAAAAATCTGTTTAAAAAAGAAGCAGAAACAGGTAAGCAAGCAAAAAAGGGTGGGATCGAAAACTCAGAATTTAGTAAAGAAAATCCAGAACAAGATTTTTACGATAATGGTTATGTAGATTTTAGTATTCCATGGAGTGCTCGCGCAGACTATTCACTTAGCGTAAGCAAAACGTCATATAATCCTGTCGCTAAGGAATATGAATCACGTATTACACAAAGTATTCGTTATTCAGGAAATCTGAGTCTAACCGAAAAATGGAAAATAAACTTTAGCTCTGGCTACGATTTTACGCAAAGAAAAACGACAACAACAAGTTTAGGTGTAATGCGTGATTTGCACTGTTGGCAAATGGCTTTCCGCTGGGTTCCATTTGGAGCACGTAAAAGCTATTTCTTTCAAATTAACCTAAAATCGGCGATATTAGAAGGCTTAGAATTTAAGCGAGAAGAATCTTGGTTCGATAATCTGTAAATTCCATATATTATGGGTAAATACTTTTTTTTCCTAAGCTTGATATTGTTCAGTTTATCTGCTTGTGACGAAACATCTGTAAAACATACCACATCAGAGTGGATTGAAAAAACACAAGCACTTGATTCTGCAAACACAAGATTTTATGTACGTCAAACAAATGAGTTTACACGAATAAATATCTATATTGATTTTCCTGAAAATTATCAATTTCCGCAAACAATAAATGAGGATACCCTTAGTATTACTGATTTTTGTTTGGATATATACTCACAAGACGAAATAATAAAAACGGACAGTATTTTTGCAAAGGAAAATCAATTACTTTGGCAAAATTCACTCAATAAACTTCAATTTAGAACTTCAAAATACCAACTATTTAATAGAGAAGTCAAAATTAAAATAGAGATACCAAATTATGCATTTCACAATTTAAAAGCTGGCGAACATGAGTTAATGCTTCACTTATATCAAGATAGTTTATTTACTCTAATAGAAAATGGACAGTACAATAAATATAAAGAACTAATTGGTGAAAAAATCACACTGCTAGATGGAAAAATTAAGTTCCAACTCAAAATACCTGAAATATTTCACCGAAAAATTGAGTTCAAGGACTTAGAACTATACATTACTTCAAATTCTGATTTTACTCTAATCAACAAGGGTTTTGCAGATATTTATTGGCAAATTAGGACGCATAATAAAAATGTTTATTATACATCGTCAGTTATAAAGCAAACAAAAATATACAGAGAAATTGAATCTGTAAACTACTTTTATCTTGCTAATAAACCACAAATTGAGGTTTATGTCTGGGATTGGGATGCATTTAGTAAAGATGATTTGCAAGGAAAATGGCGTGGAAATTTAAAGTATTTGGATAGTTTAACAGATTATCGTGAATT
>DAOVUO010000448.1 GCA_030632545.1 Bacteroidales bacterium | reverse complement strand
TTAGTTTCTATTCCTTTATAATCAAACTTACTTATTATTAGCATATTAATATTATTTAGAACATATTAAATATTCAAACTAATATCAAATATACATTTTTTTTGCTAAAACAGCAACAAAACTTAACAAACTATTGTTCAATATTTCCACGATGTTCGGGACAGGCTGTTAAGTTTTAAGTTAACGCTGAATATATAGCAGTTATACTTAATAAATATATTTTACAAATGACTGCCATTCAGCGCCTTACGGACGATCGACTGCCTGTGCCGAACAACGGCGAACCATTGTGCTTACTAGTTCACAATCTGACTACTACAGCTTTGCATTTATAATTTAGCCTTAACAATTACTTTAATTTACTCTGAATAAGCATAGCCGCCCACCCTTGAGATATAAAATCGTCATTTTCTAAATCATCCTCAGTTTCAACAATTGAAAGCTCTAACATAATAACAAGAGAATTTTGCATATTAAGTATCTTTTGCAGTTTATACCCGTCTTTTGCATTATCATAAAGGACAATATTTGCTCTAGGTGCAATAATTCTCATGTGTACTTTTCCAATTCCCTCATCTGGCACAATCCTAATTTTATATATATTCTCATTCGAACAAACTACGTTTACTTTAGTCGGTGTAAGAGTGCTTATTTCTACGTTATCTGATTGATTGTCAAAAAGATAACCATCTCTTTGACTATAAGCATTTACTATATGACCAAAAATTAAGAAAACACTAAATAATATTTTTATACTCATGGGATATTTTTTTCAATTACTATTTTTTTATCCAATTTTGTCTAACCGAATTAACCCTTTCTTTTAATATTGCACATTGCTCAACATTAAAAATATAAACACTACCACCACTAATAACTATTTCGTCACCTATACTTGCCACTTGAATCGCCTCAGAAGATTCCAATTCTAAATTTTCAAAAATTTCAAAAATAGGAAGCACCTCATTATAAGTTGCGAATATTTCAGGAATTTCCTGATCCATTTGCAATAAAAGCATTAAATTCTCAGCAACTAATTTTTGTTCGGCCAATTCAACCATCAAATAATCTCTATTCTCAACAGTATCAATTGTATTACACAAAATAAACAAAGTTTCAACCCATCCACCAGTATAAATCAATGCTAATTCGGTATTTTTATCATTTTTCGTTAAATAATTTATCATTGTTCTATAAAATGCCTCGCTAATATTTTCTAATGAATCAGCATTAGCCATATTATTTTGAACTCTATTTGTCATTTTCTCGTTAAACACAGTCGAAATACCAACTTTTTTTCCTAATTTACGAATTAAATCAAAATACAATATTGATTCTTGATATTGCTCATAAGCCGCAGTATAAGCCAAATCAGCAGAATAAATTCCAAGATTTAATGTTTGAGACTTTAAAACATTATAATTTTCCCAATTTCCACGGGGATTTAAAACATAATTATGAAACTCAAGATCTGCATTTTGCAATAAATTAACTATTTCAATCGGTGACGGAATTTTATAAATAATTCTTGCCTGTTGCTCCTGATAAAGCACTTCGTCTAAATTAGTTTTTGATGTTTCGTCAGAATTATTACAAGCCCCTGCAATAATTATCAGTAATCCAACAAAAAATATCAAAGTTTTATATCTTTTCATAACTTATAATTTTCCTGTAATTAGCTTTTCAATCTCTGGCAAAACGTCCCCTGCTTTTCCTTTCAAAAATATATCAGTAATACTATTTGTAAATGAAGTTGATTCTGTATTAATTTCTATTATTTTAGCCCCATTTTTCTTTGCAATATATGGCAGCGACGAGGCTGGTGCAACTTCGCCCGTTGTTCCAATAATAATTACTAATTTGGCTTTATTAAAAGCCTCTATCGACTTTTGATAAGCTTCTTGAGGAATCCCTTCACCAAAAAAAATAAAATCAGGCTTTAAAACTGCTTGATCTTTATCACATCTAGGCGGAAGTTCATCCAAATTAACTTTATCTTTATCGTATATTTCACCACATTTTGTACATATTAATTTCACAGAACTTCCATGAAACTCAATTATATTACTACCTCCTGAAGCGTGATGTAAATTATCAATATTTTGAGTAACAATTTCCTGTAAAAATCCACTTTCTTGTAAATGAGTTAATGAATAATGAGCAGCATTTGGTTTTGCCTTTCCAAAAAAATCATAAAAAATTTCACGAATTACTTCCCATGCTTCTACTGGATTTTGATAGAAATAGTTGAGTTCCAATACAATTGGATCATACTTACTCCACAAACCATTCTCACCTCTAAAAGGCGGTATTCCACTTTCCGCAGATATTCCTGCACCAGTTATTGCTACTGTATAATCTGATTTATGAATCATTTCAGCAACGTCCCTTAGTCTACTTGTTAAAAAATTAGTTTGCATCTCAAAAAATTAATTCCCTTAAAAGTAATAAAAAAAATTAATTGCTCAAAAGCTTTTAAAAATTCTTGCCTGAGAAATTCCAGGTGCTTTAAAATCTAAATCTAAAAAATAGCCGAATGGAGTTTGAAAAGTCTCATAATCAGCATTTTTCATTCGCAACTCAACTTTATCAAAAAGTTCCTTAGTAAACATAGGATTTGCCTTACTTTCGGATAAATGAGCAAAAGAATGCAATAAAATTCTTTTTGTATTATTCTTTTTAGCTGCCCACTTTAAGTTTTTAACTAATTTCTTTTCGATACCAGCTAAATTTTCCTCATCTTTTTCTTCCGCTTGAATAAATCCCACTAATATATTATCGTAAGACTCGCCATGTTCTATGGTTTCAAATTCCTCTAAAGTTTTAGTTCTTGGCTCATAAGCAAACTTATCAGCATAAATCATTACTAATCTCATTATTTAAAATTGTTTATTTACATGCTCTAAATTATAAAAAACAAACCAGTAAAGATCCATGAAATCCTTTTAGTTCTTATTTTTGTCAAAAAAAGATGAAACTAACTGCAAAATAATAAATATTATAAAATTTTAGAACC
>DAOVUO010000269.1 GCA_030632545.1 Bacteroidales bacterium | reverse complement strand
TCAGTCAGATAAACCAAATTATTTACACCATTAGCAATAGCTTTTTGCCGAACATCTTCCAACTGCACAACTTCCTCTTTAGTTGTGGCCACAACTAATTTTCCGCACTTACTGTACTCAACATCATACTTTTCGCAAAAACTGTATAATTTAGGATTACTTTCCACGCATAGTTTTGCTTTGAGTGTATTTTTAGGGTAATATATACCTGCATGAATCACCTCGCTATTTCGGCTACTTGTTTCTTGTCCAAATTTTGAATTCCGCTCAATTACATAAATATCCGAATAATACTGTGATAGTTTTTCGGCAATTGCCAAACCAATTACGCCTGCACCAATAATAGTTATAGAAACATCTGACATGAAACTGAACTTGTGTATAAAGAGTTATGAATTTTAAGTTTTGAGTGACTAAATTATAAAAGTTTTGCGAGTTATGGACTAAAGTTTTGAGTTAATAAAGTAGTGAGTTAATCGGGACAACTTGAACAAGCATTAACAATTTACAATTAATAGTTAACAATTATTTATATCTTTATTCTCCAAAATAAGCAATTTTATGATAAAACAGACAGAAGGTTGGGGTACTCGCATTGGATTAATATTCGCTATGGCAGGTTTTGCCGTTGGTTTTGGTAACTTTCTACGATTTCCTGTTCAGGCCATTCAAAATGGTGGGGCTGCGTTTATTATACCCTATTTAGTTAGCTTTGTTTTTATTGGTCTACCTATGCTGATGAGCGAGTGGGCACTTGGCCGATACGGTGGTACAAAAGGATTTCATGCTACACCTTTTATGCTACAATCGCTAAATAAAAATCGCATTTGGAAATATATCGGAGTATTTGGTATTTTTACTAATATTATTGTTGCCTCTTACTACACATACTTGGAATCGTGGACAGCTTATTTTGCTTTTCAATCCATAATAGGCACATTTCACCTACAATCGCAAAGCGAAATTATCCTCTTTTTTAATAACTATATAGATTCAGGCACACCTGGTCTTTTCCCTTTTGATAATATTGTTATTTATGTATTGGTGCTAGCCATAAACCTTTTCTTTTTATCACGAGGTCTGCAAAAAGGCGTTGAACTTGTTGCCAAATGGGGTATTCCTATACTGATAGTGATGGGCATTTTTCTGGCCATAAAAGCCGTAACTATTAAAGAAGGCGACTATGGAGCAATAAATTCGGGACTCGAAGGCTTAAACTTTTTGTGGACACCCGACTATTCAAATATGTGGAATCCAAAAGTTTGGCTAGCAGCCGCCGGACAAGTATTTTTTACAATAGGTATTGGTTGGGGAACTATCCAAACTTACGCATCATACATTAAAGCCAAAGATGATATTGCATTAAGTTCACTCACTGCCGGAATGACCAACGAATTTGTTGAAGTGATAATTGGCGCATCAATATTAATTCCGCTAACAGTTAGTTTTATTGGTTTAGACAAAATAAACGAAATACTAAACTTGGGCGCATTATCGCTCGGATTTAAAGTAATGCCTTATTTATTTGGTCATTTTGGGTCCGTATTATCAGCCTTATCGGGTTTTTTCTGGTTCGGATTATTATTTCTGGCCGGAATTACATCATCAATAGCAATGGGTAGCCCGTTTGTGAGCTTTATGTCAAACAATTTTGATTGGACAAGAAACAAATCAGTATTAACTTATGGTGTAATTACTTTAGCTTTAGGCTTACCAACTGTTTTATTTTTTAACGAAGGTGTATTAGACGAGTACGACTTCTGGGGTGGAACATTCTCGCTATTCCTATTTGCTATGCTCGAAATTATTCTACTCACATGGCTAATGCCCAAAAACTGGCTCTGGAATCAAATTAATTTAGGAGCTGACATTCGCTTGCCAAAATTATTCAGACCAATAATAAACTATCTCACGCCTAGCCTATTAATATTGATATTTGTATCAGCATTAATAAAACCTGAGGACAACGATTGGGGAAAAGCCTTTGAAAGTGTAGCCACAGAACAAGTTTGGCCACTAGATAATAGTTCCATAATTAAATATAGCTATAATGCTGGTCTATTGGAGGAAATTGAGCAAGCCGACGAAGCCTCAAAACCCGCATTACAAAAACGTTTGTACTTGCTTTGGATGAGTAAAATATTGCTTGTTCTTACATTTATTGGTTTGTCGATAACTATATATATTGCCTCACGAAAAATTAAATTTGAATAGCGGGGTGCGGGGTGCTGGTTAAACTGGTTACTGGATACTGGTTACTGGTTAAACTGGTTACTGGATACTGGTTACTGGATAATTGATAATTGTTAATTGTTGCTGGCGCAAAAGTACTGACGAACAAAGACCTACTAGCGTGCTTGCACCTAGTAGCGTCTGGATTCAAAAACACTGATTTACTGATTACTAATCACTAACAAACAATGAACAAATATTCAACAGAAAATAACTACAATATATTTCTCGACGATATACGAGAATTAAATCAGGCGTATAAAATAACACTTGATAAAGATTATATTAATTACAAATGGTATATAGTTCGCTCTTACAATGAGTTTTGCGAATTTGTGGAATTAAGCTTTACAAAAAATAAGGCCGTTCCTAAGTTAATATCCTTCGACCACGACTTAGCAGAAGAGCACTACCTACATAGAGATGACGTAATTCCGTACCATAAATTTACAGAAAAAACTGGCTATGATTGTGCTAAGTGGATAGTAAGCTTCTGCAAGCAAAATAAAATAGCCCTACCCGATTACAAAATTCACTCGATGAACTTTGTTGGTGAACAAAATATAATAGACGAGTTTGAAAAGTAACCAGAATGTTACGTAGTCAGCCCAATTGTCAATAATAAATCAACAATCTTCCCCAGACGCTACTAGGTGCAAGCACGCTAGCAGGTCTTAGACTTGTTGTCAATCAAAAACTCTTGCGTCAGCCCAATCGTAAATCAACAATCGTCAATCATAAATCCCTTGCGTCAGCCAAATAATAAATCAAAATGATTTTTCTAATTTAATAAATTATTGTATTATTTGGTTAAGTTAAAAATTGATGCCAAAACAAAATGGACGAACTACAACAAATATTAGAGAACTCAAAACTTACGGGAAAAATAATAGAAGATAGTTTAATTCACCCTGTCTTACAGACTACTGACTATAAACCCCGAGAAGTTTTTAGTGAAATATCAGAAATGGCTGACATTTTCTTTACTACCAAAAGAACCACTAGAATGGTTGGTCTTGCAGGTTTACGTGGGACAGGAAAAACAACATTACTTTGGCAAATAGCTGATTATATTTACAAAAATTACACTAAAAATATTTATTTCTTTAATATTGCTGATTTACAAAATTTTGACGTTGGAGTTAAAAATATACACAGGGCTTTTGAAACTTATGTTGTAAAATCTAAACTTTGGAGCTACAAAGAACCTATTGTATTATTATTTGATGAAATTCACGAAGACCCACAGTGGGCAAGAGCTTTAAAAGTATTATCAGACGATTTTAGAACTTCTTTTATTCTTGCCACAGGTAGCTCAGCTCTTTTGTTACAATCCACAGCTGATTTAGTTACACGAATGCTAATACAGCACGTTTACCCTTTAAATTTCACTGAATATTTAGATATTACAAATTTAAAATTAGAGCACCAATTTGACAAGAAAGAAAAACTTAAAGAAATTTTATTCCATTCCCAAAATTCAAACGAACTCTATCAAGGTTTACTCAATATAGAAAAATTTGCAAATAATTACTTCTCAAATATTAATAATTTACAAGACGAAATATTAGATTATATACTGTATAGGAATATTACACGTTTTAGTTTGTTACAAGTTAAAACTCAAATAAATACTCTTTTAATTGACTTAGTAAGACGAGTTATTTATGAGGATATTCCTAAAATGGCAAAAGAAATAAATGTCCATTTTTCAGAAAAGATTTTACGAAGAATAGCTGCTTCTGACGAAATAAATTTACAAACACTAAGTCAATCTATTGGAATTTCTCAAGAAAAAATTATTGAAAACCTTGATATTCTAGTAAAAGCAGAACTGTTAAATGTATTATATCCTCATGGTGGGATAGATAGTAAAATTAATAAGGCACAAAAATATTTCTTTATGTCCCCTTCAATTAGAAAGGCTATTTTAACGCCATTAATTCAAACCGATGCAGACAAAAGTATCTATGCAAAAATGCTTGAAGATATAGTTGTATTATACTTAAAACGCATTTTTAGAGATAGTAATATTATTTCATTCTCATCAGAAAAAGGACAGCGAAATCCAGATTTAATAATAGAAACATTAGACAATCCAATAATTTTAGAAATAGGAATTAATAAAAATACAACAAAACAAATTTCAAAAAGCCGAATAAAATATAAATATGGAATTGCTGTAAATTCAAAAATAGATAAAATAGAACTTCATAACGATATTGTAATTATTCCATTGAAATATTTTCTATTGCTGTAAGTCAGATAGATAAAGAACAGGGGGCTGACGCAATGGTCAATTATCAATTATCAATCAAATGGTGATTGGTGAATAGATTGCGCCAGCCAAATAATAAATCAAAAGTCTATTTGTATTATAGTGCAAGTAATTATGCTGATTTTTTATAGAAAAACATTTTGCCTCCCAGGAAATCCCCTTTGTGCTACATGCGACTCAGGCAGTAGCCGAATCCGAACGGGGGCAAAGAAATGAAATGGATAATTTAGGATTGGTAGTTTGTCACGAAGATGGC
>DAOVUO010000530.1 GCA_030632545.1 Bacteroidales bacterium | reverse complement strand
CGAACTAGATATATACCAGTTTGCTTAATTCTAAAGTTTTGTCTACTTGTATTTAAAGTTTTACTTATAATAAGTTTTCCTGTAATATCAAATATTTCAACTTTAGTATTTTGCATTGTAGGATTTTCAATGTAAATAGTTTTTTCGTCACTATACACATTAAATTTTTTATTTAAGTCTTCAATTGCTGAAGTAGATTTCTTGAAATGTACTACAAATTGACCATCAATTGGTGTTTCATCAAAATGTAATCCAATCGGTTTGTCAATTTCTAATAAAATAGTGTCCTGAGTAATAGTGTTTTCAATATAAATATCAAAGCTTTTATCAGCAAAAGCACCAATCATTTCAAGAGATAAAGTATAGTCGCCAACATATTTTGTAATTAAGTTTAGCTCAAGACTGTAATCGTTGTAAATTTCCTCTATACCATTAACCGCAAGTCCAATATTATCTGATGAATAGGTGTAAACTTGTGCATCATTATCATTGGTCGAAAACATTTTTTTGTTGTCATAGTCCTCGTAATTTTCTTTTGCATTTGGATTTTCGAAAATAACCGCTTCGTCACTACTAAAAGGGTTTGTAAGACTTAGTCTAATACCTTGTGTCTCTCCTGAATATTCATTTATTTGAGAGTTTTCGGCAGTTCGTGCTGTATTATCCACGCTAATTGTTGCTGCTTCGTTGGCATATACCCAAAATGCTTGTGTTGTTGGTATTATAGCATTTCCGTTGTTAGTTCCAATGCCAGATAAACGGTTGTATGTTGCATAATTATCACCACCGTTACCATCAACTCTATACCAAATTGTAGACATTAGTTTATCTGTATTTGTCCAGCCAACTGAGCTTTCAAAACCCCAATCAATTGGCGATGGGTATGGGTTTCCTACTAAATGGAATCCCTCGCCTCCTAAACTTATATTTTGAATTCCTGTATTAAGTGTTCCTTCAAAATTATATGTAGCATTATTCATTTCCATAAATTGATAGGCATATCCTGTAAATGGATTTAGATTCTCGTAGGTATTAGTAATACGAATCCATTCATTATCGAAATAGTAAAGTTGGAGTTCAATTGGATTTGTGCCGTTAAGTTCAGTTTCAGAGCCAAACATACCTGAGTATGCTTTTGCTACGGGCGACGAAACATAGTAATAGCGATTTGCACTTCCCATATAAGTTTTTACAAGTCCGTTTGTAATCGAATGTTGTCCATTATCTACAAAAGCCGCAGTACCATTAATATCTGATTCAAGAATTAATTGTCCGTGAATATCTGCCGAAATACCCTCTTCGAAAGTAACCGCTGCGCCCGATTCAATTATTAGGTCTTTAAACGCTACATTTGTAGAGGCAATAACACTTCCTGATGGAACTAAAGCCGTAGTAAATGGGGTTGGAACACCATTATCCCAAGCTGAACTATTATCCCAAGAGCCTGACTTTAAACCAGTCCAAGTAGTTGTTTTATTTTGAGGTACTTCTAATAAGAGTTCAAATCGCTCATTGTATCTTCCTACACTTGCGCTAAAGCTATAAACACTTTCTTCTCTAAGATTTATAGTGCTGTCGAGCTCATTATCAATTAGGAAAACATCAATTTCGTCATATAAGTTTTCAAATTCTTTTAGATTGATGGTGTGTGTGCCTGCAACGCCAACATTTAAACCAAGTTTAATGTTTGTTGTAGCATTAATTTTTGGCAAAGCTTGTACGGCCATTTTATCATCGGCAATAAGCGAGTAAAATGAAATAGCTGAATTTCCTTCAACCTTTCTACCATCATAAAGTTGGTCGTATCTTTCGCTTGCTTCATCTAAGAAAGTTATAAGCATTTCGTTGTAATCGTTGTTGGCATTAACTGCAAATAAACGAATACTTGCTATGCTATCTTGTAAACCATCTTTAAAGAATACAGCAGTTGATGTTCTTCTCATGGAGTTTTCGAAAGTAAAACTACCGCTAGATACTGTTGATTGTACAAAGAATGATTGAGCAGGCGCAATAAAATCATTTGGCGTATTTCCACCGCCACCCGAAGTTGAGCCAGATAGGGTATATGTTGCATAATCGTTAGACTCATAATCACTTCCATAAGATGAATCATCATTCCAGAAATATAAAGTTCCTGTAAAAATTCCGCTATTGGCATTAATTAAATCATCGGAGCTTATTGCTGATGGATATGGATTGCCCACTAAATTCCATGAATTTGAGGGGTCGCCATTTCCTGTATTATTGATTGTTATGCTTTGGCTTCCAGTGTTAAATG
>DAOVUO010000297.1 GCA_030632545.1 Bacteroidales bacterium | reverse complement strand
TGTTCTCTTTTCCCTCACTTTCACCAAAAAGTTGTTTCCACCATTCAGCAATAAAATGTAGCTTATCGTTATAATTTACTAAAATCTCTGTATCGTAAGATTTTAAATATAATGCATTCCGGATAGCTGCATATTGAGCAGCAGGGTTCTCTTTAAACGGAACTTTTTCATTGCATCTATCATGCATTGCAGAAGCACCTTTGATAAGTTCGACTATATTAAATCCAGCAGCTGCAATTGGAATTAAACTTACTGGTGTAAATACCGAGTATCGCCCTCCTACATCGTCAGGAATTTCAAATGCCGAATAGTTCTCTTTTGACGAAAGTTCCCTTAGAGCACCTTTGGCTCTGTCGGTTATAGTAAGTATTTTTTGTTTTGCTTTGCTTTTTCCAACTTGCGTTTCAAGTGTATTTTTTAAAATTCTAAAAGCAATAGCAGGCTCAGTTGTAGTTCCCGATTTTGATATAACACAAATGCCAAAAGCTTTATCTTTTAAGAAATTATTAAGTTCAAATAAATAATCCTGATTAATATTATGACCAGCAAATAGAATTTTTGTTTTTTGTTGAGATTCAAAGTATGGTTCAAGTGCCGCCACAACAGCTTTTGTTCCAAGATATGAGCCCCCAATACCAATTACTACAAGGTAATCAAGATCCGATGTGAAATCTTTAGCAAAACTCTGAATTTTTTGAAGTTCATCAATTTTAAGCTTTTTGGGCAAGTCTACCCAGCCTAAAAAATCGTTTCCTAAACCTGTATGTTGATGTAAATCACTATTTGCTTTTTCGGTTAATTTAGCATATTTCTCTAATTCGCCATTAAAAAGAAAGTTTTCAGTACTCTTTAAATCTAAATGAAATGTATTTTCCATTTTTTTTGAAATTAAAATTTTGTTTTTAAATAATATTGTAAAATTAGCTTCAAATTATCAATATGACTAATTAATTTTCTAATCGGATTATAATAATCGTCATTTCCAATAATGTAGCCGCCTGATTGTTTTGCACTAGGATAGGTGCTTTTAATTTTCCCCCATAAAACTGGGTTATCCGTAGGAAGGTTAATAAATATGTTTTTGATTTGTTCTTTTTCTGCATTGCTTAAACTGCTATTTGCAACTACTGGGCCATCTACAATTGGCCCTGATGTCCATAAAACAGCTATGTCTTTTGAATTCACTTTACCATTTTTAATTGCATTTGCTAAATATCCTGTGGCAATTGCTCCTAGTTGAGCTTGTTTTGATGTGATTTTTGCTATCACTTTATCGTGCCCACCAGCAAAAGTAACACTGCTAAAGCTTTTTTCCATTGATTCAATTTCACGTGTTTGTAAAAACAATCTTGGAACTATATGTCCAGAAGCTGAAGTTGGTTTGGCGAGCACAAATTTTGCGTTTTTTGCATTAGTTTTTATATCATTAATACTTTTAATATCACTACTTCTGTAGGTAATAATACTACTCGTATAAGAACCAGGAATGCCATTTTTCCCATAAACTACAAGAGGATTTATTTGCGATTCTAAGGCACTTTTGGCTAAAATATAACCAAATGTTCCCATAAAAGCTAAATCTACTTTTTTTGTTTTAAGTGCATTAGTCATATCAGTAATTTTGTTGAGTTCAATTACTTTGACTGGTGTATTTAACTTTGTTTTTAAATATTGTGCAATTTCTTTTGTTAATTCGGTACTATTTCCATTATGTGCAAGAGTAATGGTTTTGTTTTGAGCATTTAATATGCTAATTGAAAGCATAAAAATGGCAATTAGTTTTATTCTATTCATTGATTGTTTTTTTAAAGTTAATATTCTCAAAATAATTTGATTTAGTATTTAACAAAATGCTAATTTGATGTGGGCCGCCTGCAAAATGGTTTTTTGCATAAGTATAACTGAATAAGGACTTACTTTTTTTGAGCGAGATACCAAAAGAATACCCTGTAATTCCTTTGTAAGTGCTTACGCTCATTTCTGCTCTTTTTTGATAATTATAGCCAAGCTTAATGTTTAGTTTTTTATCAGGAAATATCTCTACGCCAATTATTGAATGCCGCAATATATTATCCCCAACTTGTTCTATAATACTTAGTTGGGGTAGATTCAGGCTTGCAACAATATTTTCATCCAATATCTGGTATCTTAAATTTGGTGTCTGTAAATTATGAAATGTAAAGAAAAATGCAAATGGTGCATGTTCAAGTTTTTTAGTCATTCCAAAATTAATTTCTAAAGGCAACATTTCGTAATTTTTAGCTATGTAGGGTTTTATTTGAATTCCTATGTTTTTTATTACGAATCCTGTCCAAAAAAGTTTTGAAGGGTTGAAATAATAAACACCCCAGTCGCTAGAAATTCCATAAGAAGAGTATGGATAAAAGGCTGAAATTACAGGTTTGAAATTTAGGCCAACAGACAAATTTTTATTTAATTTTTTAGCATAATTGAGAATGAAAGCATATTCCGAAATACTAAATTTTTCGTAGCGAAAACCACGCTCATCGGCTCGAGTAAAATCTCCATAATGTATAAATTGCAGACCTATTGACCAATTGGAATCTAGTCTGTAATAGCTTGAACCATAGTTTATTTTTGCAAAGGAATTAGTGTAGCTTAAGCTTAGGTTTTTGTCTGAGCTAAAAGCTAGATACGAAGGATTTTCTGCAATCATATCAATTTCAGGAGAAATATGCGAAACTGTTTTTCCTCCCAAAGATTCAATCTGCGCCGAATGTCCTATTGATAAAAAACTATAAACATAATTTCCGCCAATTTGAGCTTGTGCAAAAATAGGTAAATAGCTAATTATAAGAGTTATTAATATTTTAAATTGCTGACATTTCATTTGTGCTAATTTAAACGAATAAAGATTCAATTTTGATATTTTTTTACAATATCATCACTTATTTTATAAACTACAGGACATGTTTCTCTGTTTTTCAGACTTATATCCAGTATTTGAACAAATTTTCGTCTGTTGGTATGCGGATATTCTCTACAAGCTTTTGGTCTGTTTTCGTAAACCATGCAGTAGTTATCCTCAGCTAAAAAAGGGCAAGGCATTGATTTAAACACAAAATCATTGTCTTCATCTTTATGTAAATATTGTTCAATAAATTTTGCTGGTTTTAGCTTCATGCTCTTACTTAATCGGTCAATATCATTTTCTGTAATTCTTGGACCTAAGCTTCTACAACAATTTCCACAATCTAAACAATCAATTTCTGAAAAATATTCTTCGTGTAGATTGTGTACAAAATTATCTAAATCTTTCGGTTTTTTTGATTTTAGTTTTCTAAAAACGGCTTTAATTGTTGGCTCTGATTTTTTTGCTAATTTTGGCAGAGAATTTATATTCTCAAATAATTTTTGAATACTGATTTTTTCCATACAATAGCAAAATTAGAAAAATATTACAATGACAGCTCAGGAACTGAAAAAAGTTTTTGCCTCTTTTGAAAATGCCAAAATATTGGTAATAGGCGATGTGATGATTGATTCGTATATTATTGGTGATGTTTCTAGAATCTCGCCCGAAGCACCTGTTCCTGTATTGTTTACAGAAAAACGGGAAAGCAGACTAGGTGGAGCTGCAAATGTGGCTTTAAATCTTAAATCATTGGGTGCAGAACCAATAATGTGCTCGGTTATAGGAAATGACCCAAACTCAGATTTGTTTTTTCAATTATTGGATGATGAAAATTTAAGTCCAGGTGGAATTTTGGTGAGTAGAAAGAGAATTACAACAGAAAAAACTCGCTTAATTAGCCAAGGACAGCAATTAATGCGTTTTGACACCGAAATTACATTCCCAATATCAGATACAATATTAGAAAGTTTTTCTAAAAGGATTATTGCTTTAATAAAAGAAGTAAAGCCTGATGCCATTGTGTTTGAAGATTATGACAAAGGCGTTATAAGCCCGCCTCTTATTGAAAAAGTAGTGCAGCAGGCAAAAATTGAGAATATTCCCACTTTGGTAGATCCAAAAAAACGAAATTTTACTTCATATAAAGGAGTGAGTTTGTTTAAGCCAAATTTAAAGGAGTTTAAGGAAGGCACTCGGCAAGATATTGATACAAACGATTTGGAGCTAATGTTTGATGCTATGGAAAGAATGCGCAAAATATATAATTATAAGTATTTAGTTACAACTCTTTCTAATAAAGGCATAGCGGCTGTTGCTGAAAATCAACAATTACATTTTCCTGCCGAAAAACGTGATATTGCTGATGTTTCGGGAGCTGGTGATACAGTAATTAGTGTGGCTACATTGGCATTGGCTAAAAATTTGGAATTAAAAGATGTTGTTGTGCTATCAAATATAGCAGGTGGGTTGGTTTGCGAAAAATCGGGAGTTGTTCCTGTGGATAAGAACGAATTATTTAATGAAGCATTAAAATACTATGAGCGTAATTCCTGAATTGCAAGCAGAATATTGGGATAAACAATATTCTGCAAACAGT